>WQWK01000357.1 GCA_009785395.1 Conexibacteraceae bacterium | reverse complement strand
GCCGGCCTGGGGCTGGCGCTCTGGGCTCGGGTGGTCATGGGCCGCAACTGGGGCATGCCGATGTCCCAGAAGCAGGATCCGGAGCTCGTCACGTCCGGCCCGTTCCGCTTCATCCGGCACCCGATCTACTCCGGGATCCTGCTCGCGATTCTCGGGACCGCGCTCGTCACCAACCTGATCGCGATCGCGATCGCGATGATCCTGGGGGCCTACTTCATCTACTCGGCGACCATCGAGGAACGCAACCTGGTCGCCACCTTCCCCGATGCCTACCCCGAGTATCGGGCGCACACGAAGAAGCTGATCCCCTTCGTGATCTGATCGGGCCGCGAGAATCAAGGCGCGCCCGCCGTTCTGTCTAAGCGGGGCCGCTGAGCAGCTGTTCGGTGGCCCCGTCAATGTCGCCCCCGTAGAACTCGTCGAGCACTCGCGCGAACACCGGCGCCGCGTCCCGCACACGGGAGAACAGCGTCATCGAGGAGCGCAGCTTCATCGCGTCGATACCGCCCAGTACGGCGACCGGGTCGCGTGTGGGCAGTGCCAGCAGCGCCTCGGCGCACTCGGCAAGCCGCGGACCGAGCACTGGGTGGTCGAGGTAGGCGCGCGCCTCGGCCAGCGACGAGATCGCGTAGATGCGTGCCATCTCGCTCGAGCCGAGCCCGGCGATCTGCGGAAACACAAACCAGATCCAATGGCTGCGCTTGTGGCCCCCGCGTAGCTCGGCGAGCGCTCGTGCATAGGCGCCCGCTTCCTCCTGCGCGTCCACGAACCGGCGTAGGTCGAAAGGGTCGCCGGGCATCGGTTGCACTCGTTACTGTAACCATCAAGCTTGTTGAGGATGCTGCTCTCCGCCGTCTTTGCGATGGCCGCCGGGCATGGCGGCACGATCGTGATCCGCGAGCAGATCAAGGGCGGCCCGCAGGCCGCCCGCGCCGCGATGCCGTTCACCGGTGATCTGAGCGGCCGCCCCGGCGGCTTCACGCTGCGCGGCGGCAGGGCGCTCACG
Source organism: Conexibacteraceae bacterium (assembly GCA_009785395.1). The sequence goes on along the minus strand of WQWK01000357.1, from coordinate 1,916 downwards.
TTCCGCCGGCCCGCCGGCGCGACCTGGACCGTCGTCCAGGGGCCGGTGCCGAACTACAAGATCGCGTCCGTCAGCTGCACGTCGATCACGGGCAAGAGCGCCGCCCTCACCGACAACGGCACCTTGTCCGTCGCCCTGATGACCGGTGACACGGTGACCTGCACCTTCGTGACCCACTGGGTGCCGCCGGTGGGCAACCTCACGATCGAGGAGATCACCGAGGGCGGCAAGGGCTCCTTCAGCTACATCGTCGAGCCCCACGACGATCCCACGGAGGTGACCGCCACGACCACACAGGCCGGCGTTCCCGCGGAAGCGCGCCCCGAACGGAACCTCGCGCTCCTTGCCGGCGAGCTCTACTCGGTCCAGCAGCTGAGCCCGCACAGCGCCCGCAGCCGCTGGTCTTTGGTCGGCGCCGAATGCAACGGCAGGCGGCTGAAGCTGAACGTGTACGACCTCAGGCTGGTGAACGGCAAGAACACAGTCTGCGCCTTCACCAACAGGTTCAGCGGCCGCCGACCGGCTTCCAGGTCACGCCGCCGTCGGGCGTGTAGTACAGGCGGGAGCCGTTGTCGTACCACCCGTATTCGGCATTCGCGAACTGCAGGTTGCCGGCCGAGCCTTTTGCATCGAGCACCGGCTCAGGGATCGCGGTCCAACTGCGGCCACCGTCGGTGCTCCTGTTGAGCACGCCGCCGTACATGACGAACAGGTCGTTGGCATTGGGAGCCGCGAAGACCGGAAGACCATGCCCGCCGACGGTCGCGCTCACGGGGACGTCGAAAGGCACCCAGCTGCGGCCGCCGTCGCTGGTCGTGTAGACGAGCGGGTGGACCCTGTCGGTCGTGCCGGTGATCCTCCAGGCGTTGATCACGCCGTCGTTGCCGAAGAAGTGCGGAGCGCCGCAGCTCACACTCCCGTGCCCACAGATGCCGGCGCGCTGCCAGATCCGACCGCCGTCCGTGGTGTGGTAGAGCCCCTTGCCGTTGTTGCCCAGCGCCCAGCCATTGCTAGTGCTGGTGAAGTCGATGTCCACCGCGGGGAGCCGGGCTACGCGGTGCCAGCTGCCGGCACCGTCGGTTGTCTCATACAGAGCCGGGCTGCGGCCTGCCGCCGCAAAGCCGATCGTCGCGCTCACGAAGCTGAGCGAGATCGGCGTCACGCACCCCGGCATGATCTGCGTGCGCCAGGTCCGCCCGCCGTCAGCGGTGATCGTGAGCGCGCCGCCGCCCACCGCCGGAGTGGTGTGGCACGTGCGGTACGCGCGTCCGTCGTCGAACGCGAGCGCCAGCGTGGCCGGGTTGGGCGACGCCGACGCGGTGATGTTCGGACCGATATCACCGCTCATGCCGAAGCCTGGCACCGCGAAGTACCCGTACCGGTTGCCGTGGTGCGTGTCGAGGCTGAGCGCGCCCCAGCTGCGCCCGCCGTCGCGCGTGAGGTAGAAGCCGATGCCGTTGGACACCCAGCCGACGTCCGGCGCCAGCAGGCCGAACGTGAAGATCGACGGAGGCACATGCGTGCTGGTAACGACCACCTGCGGGGACGCGTGGGCCGCTGCACCGGCGCTCGAGCCATGGCCGTGGTTCCGCGGCGCCGCGCCTGCCCCGGCTCCCCCGCTGCCGAACACGAGGCCGAGCGCAAGGCCCGCGAGCGCAGCCGCCGCAAACAGCGCGGCGCCGATGCCGCGCTGGCGCTGCTGGCGCCGGCGCGCGTCCTCGATCACGCCAGCGTCGATCTCCCAGTCGAACTTGGGCGTCTCACAATCGAACTTGGGCGTCGCAGGCTGGTTCGGGGTTTGGGTCGCCATCAGCAATGTGCTACTCTAAGTCATACATTGTTGGATGTCAACCTCGATCGGGAAGATCCCGCCCACCTGCACGAGCAGGTGGCGGCTGAGATCCGGCGCGCGATCG
>WQWK01000356.1 GCA_009785395.1 Conexibacteraceae bacterium | reverse complement strand
GCCGCTGGAGACCTCGGGCAGATCCAGCGATTCGCGCACGAGCTCCCCGGCATCTCGCGGGCGCAGGGGCGTGTCGCCGCCGAGCGCGAGCCGGCGGGCGTGCAGGCCCGGGCGCCCGAAGCGATCGGCCACGGCCGCCCGCGGCAGCGCCGCGAGCTCACCGAGCGTGTTGATCCCGAGCCGCTGCAGTGCCTCGGGCAGCGCCGCAACCCCAGCCGCACCCCCGATGCTGCGCAGCAGCTCGACCGGCATCGGCGCCAGGAACTCCCGCGCCTGGCGCGAGTCGCCGGCGACGATCAGCGGCTGGCGTGCCCGCGCCCTGGTGGCCGCCCCCAGCGCCGCGAACCGTGTCGGCGCGACCCCGAACCGGGCTGGCGCGCGGATCGCGCGGCGAGCGGCGACCAGGACCGCCTCGACGTCGTGCCTGGTGGCGGTCAGCCCCAGCCGCCCGCCTCCGAGACCATGACCGGCCCCGCCCCCGTACAGACGCAGCAACCCCCGCGCGTCAAAGCACACGAGCCCCGGGCGCAGTGGCTCGCAGGCCGCCCCGATCGACTCGAGCGCACTCAGCATCTGCTCAAACGCATCCTCGACACCCGCCGGGTCGGGCGGGATCAGCGTCAACTGCTGGCAGCGCGCGAGCGCCTCACCGAGCCGCATCCCAGGGGCGATCCCGTATGCCTCCGCCGCCGCCGAGACGGCGCCGATCTGCTGGCTACCGGGCTCGGGCGCAACTGCGGCCGGCACGCCGAGCAGGTCGGTGCGGGTACCGGCCGCCACCGTCAGCTCGAAGCGCGGCAGCAATACGCAGACGATCAGTTGCGGGGCGGCAGCCAAGACGAACGTATGTTCGCATTAACACCCCTCGACCGCTACCCAGGCCCTGGACTGCTACCCAGGCCCTGGACTGCTACCCAGGCCCTGACCGCTACCCAAGACCAGCCCGGCGACCTTAGACGGAGCGGTGCATCACCGAGAGCGGAAGGGACCGCTCGCCGAAGTCCTGAACCTCGGTTCGGACCTCCACGAAGCCTGCCTTCCGGTACAGGGCTGCCGCACGATCGTTATCCACTACGACGCGCAGTTCGATGATGTCGTGGCCGCGCGAGGCAGCCCAGCCGGCACAGGCATCGCAGAGAAGCTCGGCAGCGGCACTTCCACGTGCCTCAGGTTGAACCCACATACCGAACAGGTGCGCCTTCCCCGACTCGTCCGTCGCCGCGAGCGCCATACCCACCCATTCATCGTGATCATCGGCCGCGGCGAACCATCTGGACTGCTCGCCCTGCTCAGAGGCCTCCGCACGTTCCTTCCAGATCGAGGCCGGCAGCGCCGATACCTGCTCATACGTCCCCCCGAACGCCTCAGGGTCGGTGGCCAGCGCCCGCAACCGCAGATCGCGGAGCTTCTCCCAGTCGTCGCCGGCAACCGCTCGCACTCGGATGCTCATGCGAAGGGAAGGACCCAGTGCCGCTCTTCAAGCCGAGACAGGGCTTAGACCGGCGTCCCCGACCCCTGAACGAGCTTCTGCACCGGGACCGGCTGCAGGTGCATCCCGCGCAGTTCCGCCTCCAGCCGCTGGAGCTGGTGCAACGCCGTCGACACATCCGTGACCCGCAGCTCGATCACCTCGCCGCGGCGCAGCGCCCGCCGCGGCAGCACGCGGGTCTTCCCGGTGATCTGAACCTTGCCGGCCACCGGCTTTCCGCCGGCTCCGTGTGCGAGCAGGTACTGCGCGATGCTCGGCCCGCTCGAGGCGTAGAGGAAGTGGTTGTGCCAGCCGAGACGGTGCTCGAGCCGCCTGAGCGCGCCAGGGGTACCGGCCCAGCTGATCAGGCCGCTGTCGTTGAGCCGCGGCACCGCCTGATCGCCGGCGTCGAGCAGCGTGTCGACGGCCCTGGTCGAGACCTTGTTCAGCGCAAACGAGACCGTCATGCCGTTGCGCGCCAGGTCGCGCGCGAGCGTCGGTGTCTGGCGCGCGCTCGCGTCGATCATCACGCCCACCTGATGCTTCGTGGTCGGGACCGAGGTGAGCGGGCCGGCCCCCAGGTGCGAAATCAGCCCGTAGGCGAAGCTCGAGGTGAAGATCGCCAGCACGGCCGCCGCCGAGGCGGTCGCCCTGGTCAGCGCTCGCACGCTGCGCACGCGCCAGGCCGGCAGCGGCTTCACGCGCCGTGGGCTGCTGAGGATCATCGCCGCCGTCGAGGGCCGCTTCGCGAACGACCCATCCGGATCGGGCCGCTCCGAAAGCGCCCGGGTGATCGCCGGCGGTAGCTCTGCCTCCGACCGCGCCACCTGCGCCAGGCCGAAGCGTTCCAACGCATGATTCGACACCCGCACGTGCCCGTAGCCGAACCCGTAGGAGATCACCGGGCAGCCGCGGATGATGGCTTCGAGCACGGTCAGGCCCGCGCTCGAGTGGATCAGCAGATCGGCAGCCGCGAGCACCTCACCCATGCGGTTGGTGAAGCCCAGCACGCGCACGCGCGGATCGCCCGCGAAGCGCTGGCTCATGCGCTCGCGCAGCGACTCGTTGTGGCCACACAGGCAGAGCACCTCGGCGTCATCGGCGACGGACAGCGCGGCGCTGACGGCGCCGCCAACGTCACCCACGCCCCAGCCGCCGCCCGAAACCGCCACCACAGTCTTCTCCAAAGGCAGCCCCAGCACCGCGCGCGCCTCAGCGCGGTCCCGCGGCTTCATGAACGCGGGCGTGGTCGGCGGCTTGGCCCAGCGCACACTGCCCGGCCCGGCGATCTTCTCGACCTCCTCGGCTGACTCCGGGTGCGTGATGAAGTGCAGATCGACCCCCGGGTGCGCGCAGAAGCGCAACCCGGCGAGGTCCGTGATCGACGAATACACCGGCACCTTCAGACGGCCGCTGCGCCGCAGCTCGCCCAGTACCTGGGTGGTCCCCGGGTAGGTCGAG
>WQWK01000355.1 GCA_009785395.1 Conexibacteraceae bacterium | reverse complement strand
GCGAAGACCTGGATGTCCTCGAGCGGGTCGATGGCGTAATGCTTCGGCAGCCGCTCGCTGACCAGCTCGACGATCAGCGCGAGCGCCTCGCGCGCACTCGCGCGCTCCATCAGAAAGAGGTCGTGACGCATGCCCTCGGCCGGGCTGAACTCCGGGGCCTCACCGCGGCGGATCGCGTGCGCCCCCTGCACGATCATGCTGCCGGCAGCCTGCCGGAAGATGTGGGTCAGCCGGGCCGTCGGCACCACCTCGGAGCCGACCAGGTCGGCGAACGGCTTGCCCGCCCCGACCGGCGCCAGCTGATCCGCGTCGCCGACCAGAACCACATGCGCGCCGGGCGCGACCGCCCGCAGCAGCGTCACCGTCAGCTCGAGGTTCGCCATCGAGGACTCGTCGACGATCAGCAGGTCGTACGCCAGCGGGTCATCCTCGTCGTGCTCGGGCAGCTCGCCCGGCACCCAGCCGAGGGCGGAGTGGATCGTCTTCGCGTCGACGCCGCTGGCCTCCGTCATGCGCCGCGCCGCCCGGCCCGTTGGGGCGACCAGCAGCACCTTCGCGCCCTGGGCCTCCGCGAGCTTCGCGATCGTGCGGATCGACGCGGTCTTGCCAGTGCCGGGGCCGCCGGTGATCACCGACAGGCGGTGCGCGAACGCGGCCCGTACACCGGCCTCCTGCTCGGGTGTGAGCGTCAGGCCGAAGCCGCCGAGCGTGTCCGGATCGACGGGCTTCAGCTTGCCACCACGGTCGCCCTCGCCATCGCCGTCGTGGCCCTCACGGGCTAGCATCTCGAGCACGCGCTCGCTCAGTTCCTGCTCGAGCTCCCAGGTGGGCGTGCGGTAGACCCAGTCCTCGTCGCGCACGAGGTCGCCGTCGGCCACCAGCTGGTCGATCGCGTCCTCGTCCGGCACCGAGCCGAGCAGATCCCGCGCGGCGGCGAGCAGCTGGCCGGACGGCAGGCAGGTGCTGCCGGCGCGGCCCTCGGCCTCGGACAGCGCGTATACGAGGGCGGCGGCGACCCGGCCCGGGATCTCTTCGACAGAGTCCGCCTGCGCGCGGGCGATCCGGTCCGCGACCCTGAAGCCGACCCCGAACACGCGCGTCAGCTCGTACGGGTTCTCGGTGATCACGCGATGGGCGGTGTTCGGGTACTCGTCGCTGATCCGCTTGGCCAGGTATGCGAGCCCGTGCGGCGCCAGCAGCAGGTGCAGGCGGCGGATCGTGCGCAGCTCGTTCCACGAGCCCGCCGCCTCCTGGGCGCGGAACGGGTTCAGGCCGACGCGCCGGAACGCGGCGGCGGGCTCCGCGTCGATCGCGTCCAGCACACTCTCACTCCCGAAGCGGTCGATCAGCCGGCCCGCGCGCTTCTCGCCGATGTTCTTGATCCGCCGCAGGTATGACATCAGCGCCGGCCGGTCCTCGGGAGGCAGTGGGCGCGCCTCGGTCACCTTGACCTGATCGCCGTAACGGCTGTCGGTCACCCAGATCCCCGTGACACGCGCGCGCTCGCCGTGCTCGAGATGGATCAGCGGCCCGACGAGCACCAGCGGGCCGTCATCGGATTCGGCGTCGAGCACGGCAAACCCGTTGTCAGCGTTGGCGAAGCGCTGGCGGCGGATCGTCACCTCGGAGTCGAACGGATCGGGCACGAAACGGAAATTAGACGCGCGAGAGGCGTTACGCCCGATTTGTGTCGAAAATGACACAAATGCTCCGCCACGTGTTCGCCATGCACGTCCCTGCGTTCGCGCGCGCGCTCGGGCTCGCGCGGACCCTGGACGACCTGGGACCCGCTACTGCACCGCTGCTGGCCAGCGGGCCAGCAGGGGTGGCGATCACCTTCGACGACGGTCCCCACCCGGATGGCACTCCCCTGATGCTCGAGGTTCTCGCCCGGCACGAGGCGCACGCGACCTTCTTCCTGGTCGGCGAGCAGGTCGCCAGACGCCCGCAGCTGGCGCGCCGGATCGCCGCCGAGGGTCACACGATCGGGCTGCACGGCCACCTCCACCGGCCGCATCCGACTCGGAGCGCGAGCGAGCTGGAACGTGACTACGAGCGGGCGCTGGCCGTGATCGCCGACGCGACCGGCGTGGCGCCGCGGCTGCACCGACCGCCGTTCGGGATCTACAGCCCGACCAGCCTGCGGATGGCGCGTGAGCGTGGCCTGCAGCCACTGCTCTGGTCGAGGTGGGGCAAGGACTGGCGCAAGTTCACGACGCCCCCTGAGATCGCGCGGCGGGTGCTCGGCGGCGTCGCCGCCGGGGACGTGATCCTGTTGCACGACGCCGACTTCTACAGCGCCAAACGCTCCCATTACCGGACCGCTGAGGCGCTGCCGGAGATCCTGGCGAAGCTGAAGTCCGGCGGACTCGGTACCGTAGGGGCCGCCTAAACCATCTGAAGCACGATGCTGCGGGTGGTCTGTACGAGACCAGGGCTGGGGGCACGCTCTCAGACGCGCCATGTCCTGGATTGACCCGAATCACAAACTGAAGGACTCATGACGACAGTTTCCGTAGAAACCCAGATCGCACCCGACTACGGCCGCTTTGCGATCGGGTTCGATCATCGTGACCGGGCGCGGCTGCACGCGCTGATCGACGAGGTGCTCGACTCCAACCGCTGGGCCGAGGCCGATATGAACGCCCGCTTCGAGCAGGCGTGGGAGGCGTGGAACGAGCTTCCCGCAGTCGCGCTGTCGAGCTGGTCGGGAGGGGCGCTGGCCGCGCTGCACTTCGCGCAGGTGCAGGGTGAGACCGTGCTGTGCCCGTCCAACACGTTCATGGCGACGCCGTTCGCGGCGATTCGCGCAGGCGCTGAGGTGCAGTTCGTGGACTGCAACCGTGACGACCTCTGCATGTCGTTCGCCGACTTCGAGCAGAAGGCCGAGAAGTACAAGCCCAAGGCCGCCTTCCTGGTCCACATCGGC
>WQWK01000354.1 GCA_009785395.1 Conexibacteraceae bacterium | reverse complement strand
CGCCGCGTTGCTCGCGAGCTGCTCGGGCCTGGTCGCTCCCGCGATCACGCTGGCGACGGCCGGCTGAGCCAGCAGCGCACCGATCGCGACATCGGTGAGCGGCAGGTCGCGCTGCGCGGCGTAGGCGCTCAGCGTCTCGACCAGGCGCCACTGGGCGTCGGTGGCGATCCGGTCGCGATCTGAAAGGCGCGCGCCGGCGGGCGGGGGCGTGTCCCGGCGGTACTTGCCGGTGAGCAGCCCCGCGGCGAGCGGGTAGTAGGGGATGAAGGCGATGCCGAGCGCTTCGCAGAGCGGCAGCACGTCGGCCTCGGCCTCGCGGTGCAGCAGGCTGTACTCGTTCTGGATCGCGGTGAAGCGGGTGAGGCCGCGCGCGCGGGCGGTGTCGTCGGCCTCGCGGATCATCGCGGCGCTGAAGTTCGAGGCGCCGATCGCGCGCACAACGCCCTGCTTGACGAGCGCGTCGAGCGCCTCCAGCGTGTCGCCGATCGGGGTGATGCCGTCCGGGCGGTGGTACCAGTAGAGGTCGATCACGTCGGTCTGCAGGCGTTCCAGCGATGCCGCGCAGGCGTGGCGGATGTACTCGGGCGCACCGCGCGGGCCGTCCCACTCCGGGTTCGCCCTGGGCGAGCCGAACTTGGTCGCGAGCACGACCTCGTCGCGGCGGCCATCCTTCAGGACGGCGCCGATGAACTCCTCGCTTCTGCTGTCGCCATAGCTGTCGGCGGTGTCGAACAAGGTGATCCCCTGCGCGAGTGCGCCATCGATCACCGCGCGCGTGCCCTCGAGGTCGAGCCTGCCGCCGAACTGGTTACAGCCGAGGCCGACGACCGAGACCTGGATGCCGCTGTGCCCGAGCGGGCGCGTGTCGAGCGTCGCCATTTCTGGATCGTCGCACGTCATGCCGGAAGAGCGCTGCGCCGCCTCCTACCAGCGCGGCGCTGCGCCGCCTCCTACCAGTGCAGCGGGCCGCCGTTGCGGGGCATCGGCTCCTTCAGCGCGATCAGGTTCGCGGTCACGTAGGGGATGTCGTGGGCGAGGTGCCACTCGGTGGGGTGATGGGTGACCACGCGTGAGACCTGGAAGCGGGCGGTGATCTCGGGCACATAGCGCTGGTACTGGGCCTCGGTGAAGTACCAGAACGAGTTCTCGTTGTAGAAGGCGACGTGGGTGGGGTCCTGGAAGGCGCCGCGGCCGTCGGTGCTCGGCGTCTGGCTGAGGAGCAGGCCGCCGGGGGCGAGCAGGCGGTGGAGCTCGTTGAAGAGCGCGACCTTGTCGGCGACGTGCTCGAGGAAGTCGTAGGCGCGGATCACGCCGACGGAGCTGTCGGCCAGCGGCAGCGGTGCCGGCAGCTTGGCGACGATCTCGACCCGATCGGCCGGATGCTGGTCGACTCCGAGGTAGCCGTCGGGCCTGGCGTGGGCGGCGCCCATGTCGAGCGTCAGCAGCTGGTTGCGCCGCGCCCAGGCGAGCGCGTTGCGCTCGATGTGCTGCCCGTAGAGCGCGACCGTCTCGTTCTGGATGAAGGCGTTGGTCTCCTGCTGCGTCTGGGTGTTGCCGGGATGCACCCGCTGCAGGTAGAGGCAGTCATCGATGTGGTGGAACGGGCCGACCTGATAGAGGCGGCACATCAGGTCCTGGTCGTCGAGCACGTGGCGCCCAGGGTCGTAGCCGCCGGCCTGCTCGTAGGCCACGCGGGAGAAGGCGCGCACGTGGTTGGGCGCGAACCAGATGTAGGAGACGTTGTGCGGTGTCGGCTGGAATGCCACGGCGTACTGGACCGCGCGCCCGTCGACCGTGGCCTCGCGGTACTCCCAGCCGTAGGCGAGGTTGAAGGTGGAGTCGTCACGGCTGCCGTCCTCGAGGATCTGGGCGCAGTTGCTGTAGACCATCGCCGCGCCGGCGTGCTCGGTGAAGGCCTCGGCGATCGAGCCGAGAGCGTGGCCGGCGAGTATGTCGTCGTGGTCGAGCTCGACCAGGATCTCCCCGCGTGCCTGCGCGCAGGCGCTCTGTTTGGCGGCGCCGATGCCCTCGAGCGTGTCGTCGCTCAGGACCCGCACGCGCGGATCGTCGCGCGGCGGCTCCCAGCGCGCGCCGCGGTTGAGCAGCACGATCCACTCCCAGTCCTGATGCGTCTGCGCCTCGAGGCTCGCGAGGCAGTCGCCCAGGAAGGCGGGGTTGTGGCTCGGGGTGAAGACGCTCAGCAACGGGCGTGGCTCAGCAACGGGCGTCGTTCACCGCTTGGGCAGCGGGTATTTGGCCAGGCTCGGATCGAGCGAGATCGCCTTGGCGCGTGCCTGCGCCGCAAGCGAGCGCGCGCCGGACCGTGAGTACACCATCGCCATGTGGAGGTATGCGGTCGACGCCTTTGGGTTGATGGCGACGATCTTCTGGTAGAGCGCGAGCGCGGCGCTCGGCTGCTTGGGCTCCAGGATCAGCGCCTCGTTGTACATCGCCGGCGTATAGGCGTTGTCGGTCTTGAGCGCCTCGTTGTAACGGGCGATCGCGCCGCGCGGGTCGTGGCGCACCTGGTCGATCAGGCCCAGGTTGTAGAGCGCGTAGAGGTTTCCCGGGCTCAGCACCAGCACGTTCTCGAAGGTCGTGATCGCCTGGCTCCAGTGCTTCGCGTCGGCCTGGGCGATGCCCTGCGTGAGCAGCCTGCTGGCGGCGGTCGTGCGTCCCGAGGTGGTCGTCTTGGCGGCGTGGCCGGCGGTTGAGCCGCAGGCGGCGAGGCCGGCGACGGCCAGGGCCGCCGCCGCGAGCATGGAGACCGAGCGAGGTATGTGGATGCCTCGTCTCATGTGGAGCAGATCACGTAGACGGTTGCGGCGATGCTGCCGGCATTGATGGTCAATGAGGCCTGCCAGCCGGTGGCCGGGCTTGTGGTGCTCCCGCCCGTCGGCGTGCTGTAGTTCGGGAATGACGCCTCTGTGCCT
>WQWK01000353.1 GCA_009785395.1 Conexibacteraceae bacterium | reverse complement strand
TCATGACCAGTCCGGCACCGCCGATGCCACGGCTGCCGAGATGGACCAGGTGAAAGTCTCCGACCTCGCCGTCGACCGCTGCGTACATGTCCATCGGCGAGACCACCACCCGGTTGGACAATTCCAGTTCGCGCAGGCGGAACGGACGGAACATCGGCGGCGTCGACGCGCCGGCGCCTGCTCCACGGCACGCGGCGAAGGCCGCATCGACGGCGTCCACGAACTCACGGTCACGCACCCGCAGGTTCTCGTAGGTGATCCGCCGGCTCCGGGTCAGGAGATTGAACGCGAACTCGTCGGCGTCCTGGCCGACGTACCGTGAGATGCCCTCAAACCACTCGAGGCTCGCCTGGGCGGCGCGTTGCGTCGACAGCACCACCGGCCGGCGCTCGTCCTCATAGCCCTGCAGGATGTCGGGAATACCGGCGTCCGGCACCGCAGTGTGAAACGCCCACGCGAGCGCGATCGCGTCCTCCATCGCCAGCTTCGTGCCCGAACCGATCGAGAAGTGAGCGGTGTGCGCGGCGTCGCCGAGCAGCACGACGTTACCGTCGTGCCAATGCTCGTTCCGCACGGTGTGGAAGTTGAGCCACCTGGAGTTGTTGGCGATCAGCTCGTGGCCGTCGAGCACGTCGGCGAACAAGGTCCGGCAAAACTCGATCGAGCGCTCGTCGCTCTCGCCCGGCGCCAGCTCCAACTGCTCGCTCGCGTGCAGCCCGGCGCGCCTCCAGCTGGCCTCGTCCGTCTCGACGATGAACGTGCTCGTGGTGTCGTCGAACGGGTAACAGTGCAACTGGAACACGCCCCACTCGGTTTCAAGTATGTGGAAGGTGAAGGCCTCAAACACGAGGTCGGTCCCCAGCCACATGAACTTCGATCGGCACCGCTCGATCGACGGCCCGAACGCGGACGCGCGCTCCTGTCGAGACTTGCTGTTGACGCCGTCGGCGCTGATCACCAGGTCGTGGTAGGCCGCCAACTCATCCAGCGGCGGGGACTCGGACTCGAACTGGAGCGTCGCTCCGAGCGCGGCCGCTCGTTCCTGGAGGATGCCCAGCAGGCGGGTGCGACTGAGCCCCGAGAAACCATGGCCGCCGGACGTACGCCGCTGACCACGGTAGAAGATGTCGATTTCACCCCACCGCGCGAAGCTGTCAGTGATCCTGGCGTACGTCGCGCGGTCCGCCGCCTCGAATGAGGTCAGGGTCTCATCGGAGAAGACCACACCGAAGCCGAACGTGACATCGGGAGCATTGCGCTCCCAGACGGTCACCTCGTGGCCCAGTCGGCGGAACAGAATCGCCGCGTAGAGTCCGCCTGGCCCGCCTCCGCGAATCGCAACCCTCAGACCTCTCACCGCAGTCAGTCTACGCCCTAGCACGGTGAGGTGTAGTGAATCAGTGCTAGGGGCCGACCGTCTGCCAGAAGTACTCGGTGGCCGGCCGCTCGAGCGCCGCGTACGCGTCGTCGAAGCACTCGATCGCACGGGCGCGCAGTTCGCGAAGCGGGTCGATCTCCCTGGGCAGCTCGGGATCCATGTGGGGAAACCCGCGGAACCGGTGCAGCAGCAGGATCCTCGTGCGGAAGGTCTCGGCCGAGGACATTCGCTTGCGCACGGCCGCCCTTCGGACCCCCTCGAACTCTGACAGGAACGCCTCATAGCGCTCGCGGACCTCGTCCACGCGCCACGCCTGCCCGATCAACGCAAGCGGCGGTATCTCGGGCGACATGTGACCGACCATGACCGAGGCGTACGGCTTGATGTCGAGTTCGTCGAGCAGCAGTCGCACCTTCTGCTCCCGGTCGCGGGCGGCCACCCAGGTCGCGTCCTGAACCGCCCCGAAACCGAGGAAGCGCAGGCGTGACGCTAGCCGCGAGCGGGTCACCCGCCGATCCTCCGGAATCGCGTGCCACACCACCGTCCACAGGTCGACCGCCGACTCGACGCGGCCGAAGCTGAAGATCCGGTCGTCCCCCTCCGACAGCAACGCGCTCGAGCGCTGCGTGACCGAGTAGAACGCTCGCCGCCCGTCGCGCGTCCGCGCGAGCAGCTTCCGCTTGACGAGTCGCGCAAGCGCGGCGCGCGCCGCGCCGCTGGTGAAGTCGAGGCCCTCCAGGATCTCCACCAACCCCCCGGACCAGACCTGCTGCCGGCGACGGACGTGGGCGCCGAAGATCGTCAGCACGAGCTCCTGCGGTTGCAGGCCCTCGGTGCCCCGCGGGGCACTCATCTAGCCGGCGACCAGCGGGCAGCCATCGATCGCGGCACGCTATCGAAGTCGGCGGCCGATCGTGCGAGCTCGCGCCGGATATACAGAGCCCGGGGTATATATACTGAGTCGTGTGGCAAAGCACCTCGTGGACATAGACGAGGACGCACTCGCGGACGCCAAGCGTGAACTGGGCACCAGGACGATCAAGGACACGATCAATCTCGCGCTTCGTCGCCTGAGCCCGCAGCGGCGCGACGACATCGAGCGACAGCTCGACGTGCTCGCCCGCGCCGAGCTTGCGCCGCGCGAGCAGGCATGGCGCTGACCCACCTGGTCGACACCAGCGTGCTCACACGCCTGGCTCGAGCGGAAGTCCGCGCGGCGATTCAGCCCCGAGCCAGGCGCGGCGAGCTCGCGCGCGCAGGGATCAGCGATCTCGAGGTCGGGTACTCGGCCCGCAGCACTCCCGAATGGGACCGGCTCGCCACGGCGCTCGAGCTGTTCGAGCTCGTCGACACGACGACCGAACACATTCGCCGCGCAAAACAGGTGCAGCGCCTGCTGGCGTCAAAGCACCAGCGGGGCCGGAAGGTGCCCGATCTCCTGATCGCGGCCGCCGCCGAAGCGAGGGGCCTGATCGTCCTCCACTACGACGCCGACTTCGATCGGATCGCCGCGGTGACCGGCCAGCACAGCGAATGGATCGTGCCCGCCGGCTCGATCGACTGAGC
>WQWK01000352.1 GCA_009785395.1 Conexibacteraceae bacterium | reverse complement strand
GTCATCTTCGGTGTGATGGGGGATCTGGCGAGCCGCAAGCTGCTGCCCGGGATCTACAACCTCGCACACGAGGGGGCGCTGCCGGAGCGGGTCGCGCTCATCGGCATCTCGCGCAGCCCGATGACCAACGACGAGTTTCGTGAGCGCGCGCGCGAGTCGATCGACCGCTTCTCACGGCGCCGCCCCGACCCCGACGTGCTGGGCGGGCTGCTCGCCAACATGCAGTACGTCCAGGGTCAGTTCGACGACCCGGACCTGTACGCGCGCCTGGTCTCCTCGCTGAGCGAGATCGACACCGGGCTCGGCACCCCGCTGAACCGCGTCTTCTATCTGTCGACGGCGCCCGAGTTCTTCCCTGTGATCACGAGCCAGCTCGGGGACGCGGGCCTGAACGAGGCCGAGGAGGCGGAGGTCCGGGTGGTGATCGAGAAGCCGATCGGATACGACCTGGCCTCGGCCCGCGCGCAGAACGAGGCGGTGCTGCAGTACTTCAAGGAGTCGCAGGTCTTCCGCATCGACCACTACCTCGGCAAGGAGACCGTCCAGAACCTGATGGCGCTGCGGTTCGCGAACGCGCTGTTCGAGCCCGTCTGGAACCGCAACTTCATCGATCACGTGCAGATCACCGCGGCCGAGGACATCGGCATCGGCACTCGCGCCGGCTATTACGAGGGTGCGGGTGCGCTCCGCGACCTCGTTCAGAACCACATGCTGCAGCTGCTCGCGCTGCTCACGATGGAGCCGCCGACGGCGTTCGAGGCGAACCGCCTGCGCGATGAGAAGGTGAAGGTGCTCGAGGCGATCGCGCCGCCGGCGCTCGACGAGGTCGCGGGCATGGCGGTGCGGGCTCAGTACGGACCCGGCGTCGTGTCTGGCGCCGAGTCGGTCGCCTACCGCGAGGAGCCCGGCGTCAACCCGGAGTCGCGCACCGAAACCTATGCCGCGCTGCGCCTGCACGTGAACAACTGGCGCTGGGCGGGTGTGCCGTTCTACCTGCGCACCGGCAAGCGCATGGCGCGCAAGCTGACCGAGATCGCGGTGACGCTGCGGCCGGTCCCGCACATGGCCTTCCAGGGACCGGGCTCGACGGACCTGCAGCCCAACCAGATCATCGTGACGCTGCAGCCCGACGAGGGCGTGTCGGTATCGCTGGGCGCCAAGATCCCGGGCACGAAGATGCAGATCCGTCCGGTGAACATGGAGTACCACTACGGGACGTCTTTCCTGTCGGAATCACCGGAGGCCTACGAGCGGCTGATCCTCGACGCGATGCGCGGTGACGCGACCCTGTTCACCCGCAACGACGAGGTCGAGGCGCTGTGGCGGATCATCGACCCGGTGCTTGCGGCATGGTCGGCGGACACGACGTCACCGGTTCCGCAGTATCCGTCCGGCTCGGCCGGGCCGGTCGAGGCCAACGCGCTGCTGGACGGGCGCTCGTGGCGACGCTTGTGATGGCGGGCGAAGCAGCGGCGAGCCCGCCAGAGGGGAAGCTGTGAGCGAGGCTCGCTGGGCTGAGCACGACACGAGTCCGGAGCGGATCGAGGCAGCCCTGCGCGAGCTGCTGCGGGTCGCCCACGCCGAGGACGGGACGCTGGTCCCGGCGCGAGTGCTCAATCTCGTGGTGATCGCCGACCGCGAGTGGCGCGGGGAGGTGATTAACCGGCTCGAGCGGGTCGGCCGCTCACACCCGTCGCGCACGATCCTCTGCACGGTGCGGGACGGGTCGCGCACGATCGACGCATCGGCCACGGTGCACGGTGAGGTTCCGCAGGGCGGGGCCAGAGTCGGCGTGCTGCACGAGTCGGTTGAGCTGACTGTCGGGCCCGCTCATCTGGGGCGCATCGACACGGTCATCGACCCGCTGCTCGTCACCGAGCTGCCGACCGTGCTGTGGTCGCCGCACAGCTTCGACGAGGCCGTGGAGGCGATGCTGCCGGTCGCCGACGTGATCCTGATCGACACCGACGACCCCGTGTATTTCGACGGGCCCGGGGCGGGGCTGGCGCGCGCCGCCGCCCTGGCCGAGTCGAACGTGACGGTCGTCGATCTGGCATGGCTGCGCACGATCGCCTGGCGCGAGCGGCTGGCGGGGAGCTTTTCGGATCCGTCGAGAATGGGGATGCTCGACGGTCTCAGACGCGTGTACGTTCGTCACCATCACGGCTCGATCGTCTCAGCGCTGCTGCTCGTGGGCTGGCTGGGGACTCGCCTCGGCTGGTCGCCCGGCGAGCTCGATCCGGCGCCGGGGGGCGTGCGCCGCGCGAGCGCCGCGCGCAACGGCGGCGGGGCGTCGGTGAGCATCGAGTTCGATCCGGTCGCGCAGTCGATCCGAGGGCTCGCGGGCGTCACCGTCAGCGGCGCCGGCGGCTTCTCGCTGTCGCTCGATCGCGCGCCGGGTGGGCTGATCGCGCGCGAGCAGGGCGCCGGCGTCAAACCGCGCCAGTGGCAACTTTTTGGCGCTTCCCGCGGTGAAGGCGGAATACTCGGCGAGGGCGTACGGCAGGCGCTGATCCGTGACCACACCTACGAGCCGGCTCTACGAGCGGCAAGGAGCTTCAGCCCATGAGCATCGAGATCCAGGTCGTTGACGACCCGGCGCAGGTTTGCGCCGACGCGCTCAGTGACGCCGTCGCGACCGGTCTGGATGTCGTGCTGACCGGTGGATCGTCGCCGAAGCGCGCATACGAATTGGCGGCGGCCGGGCGGCCGCAGGACTGGCAGGGAGCCAAGCTCTGGTTCACCGACGACCGCTGTGTTGAGCCGAGCGACCCGCTGTCGAACTTCGGGATGGTCCGGGAGGCTCTGCTTGAGCCGCTCGAGCGTGCCGGGGTTCAGGTCGAATACTGCCGGCGGATCCTGGGTGAGCGCGGTCACGAGCAGGGTGCGATCGAATACGAGCGCGAGCTCGAGCACGTCGGCGAGGGCGCGATTCACTTCGAGCTGGT
>WQWK01000351.1 GCA_009785395.1 Conexibacteraceae bacterium | reverse complement strand
GACCGCCAACTCAACCACGCGCTGCACATCATCGCCGTCACCCGCGCGCGACACGACCCAGCCACGAAGGAGTACCTCGCGCGCAAAGCGGCCGAAGGCAAGACCACCAAAGGCGCGCTCCGCTCACTCAAACGCCACCTCGCCCGCCGCTTCTACCGCCTGCTCGCCGAGCCACCGGCCGACCAGCTACAGGCCGGCATCGACAACACGATCACCGAGGACGAGTCCGCACTCACTCTCCGTTCACAACGAGCGACCGAGCAGATCACTTCCGCGCCGGCCCCGATGCTCTGCATCACCTGACCACAACTGCGGCATGCGAGAAACTCGCACATAGCAACCATCCATTGACATAGAAGCGAGCGGAACACCTCGCCTAAACGCCTGTACGCGATCACGAACGTGCTCCCCTGCTCGCATGGCAGCCAGCACCGAGAGGAGCGAGTAGGCTGACGAGATGGACCTCGGCGAGCCGAGCTCATACGAGGCGCTCGGGCGCGGCACCCCCGTGTACTGCGCGGAGGGGGATCAGATCGGGAAGGTGTCGCACGTCCTCGCGGACGAGGGCGAGGACGTGTTCGACGGGATCGTGATCGGCGAGCACCTGTTCGGCGCCGAGCATCGCTTCGCCGACGCCGACGACGTTCAGGAGATCTTCGACCGCGGGGTGCTGCTGAAGCTCGACCGCGCGCAGTGCGAGCAGCTGCCGAAGCCGTCCGCGAATCCGGCGGTGATGCGCGACGATCCGGCCGAGTCGCGCACCGACATCCGTCACGAGAAGCTGACGCGCGCCTGGAACCTGATCTCGGGCAACTACTGAGCGCCGCGGCGGACGTCGCGACGCATCGTCCAGGCGCCGCCGACTCGCTCGACCCGCTCGAAGCCGAGCCGCTCATACAGCCTCAGGGCCGGGTTGTCGAACTCGACGCTGAGGCTCAGCGCCGGCAGCCCGGTCTCAGCAGCCCGATCGATCAAGCCGTCGAGCAGCGCCGTCCCGACCCCCCGCCCGCGCCACGGCGCGGCGACGGCGATCGCGAGCTCGGGGACGGACGGCTCGATGAAGCCGTAGCCATGGTCCTCGGCGGTGAAGAACCGCCACCAGGCAGCCCCAGTCCGCCGGCCACCACTCTCCGCGACGATGCCGCGGTCCCCGTCGCGTCCCCAGCCGGCGACGTACACGGCGAGGCTCGGGTCAGAGTGCGCTTCGTCGGCGCTCAATCGCTCCTCGCCCGGCGGCCACGACGCGGCCTCGACCAACATCAGCCACAGGAACTGCTCGTCGCCTTCGTCAAAGCGAGCCTCACGGAGAACCCGCGGTCCAAAGTTCATGCCTTGGTCGCGATCACCAGTTCGGTGTCACCCGGCCAGTCCCAGAAGCGGCCTTCGGGCGAGTGCGTAGTACTCGGCCGTTCCCTCAAACGCCAGCGGGTCGAACCTGAAGGTCATGCGAGTCGAGTGCCCCCGGCAGGAATCGAACCTGCATCCCGCGCTTAGGAGGCGCGTGCTCTATCCATTGAGCTACGAGGGCGCGGCACGGAGGGTAGCCGCGCCGGCGGGTCCTCAGTCCTCTTCGTCGTCCTCGACGTACAGGGACTCGGCGGCGAGCTCATTCCCGCGCCGGCCCCACAGCTTCACGTCGATGTAATCGCCGCGGTAGTTGTCGGGCGCGATCAGCGTGAACCGCTGTTCGACGAGGCCGCACTGGTCGACCGCCAGGTTCGCGAGCTCGGCGGTCACCAGCGCGCCGCCCGTGATCAGCGGCACGCCCCAGACGAGCGTGATCTCCGCCTGCTTGCCCTGCTCGCCGCGCCAGCTCCCGATCACCTCGTCGTTGAGGTCGAGCTTCCAGTCGGGGTTGTCCTCGGCCAGCTCGCCCGTGTAGTCGGCACGCGAGACGAAGTCGCTTGGACCGA
Organism: Conexibacteraceae bacterium; assembly: GCA_009785395.1. The sequence continues at coordinate 1,036 of WQWK01000351.1, read as the reverse complement.
TCGCCTGACCGCCGCCGTCGGCGAAGGAGACGAAGCCGAACACCTCGAAGCCCTCCGCCGTCCGCGCCGTCGCCGGCACATACGTGCGTCCGGCGTAGGTGCGATCCGGGAACCACTGGATCTCGCCGGGTTCGCCGAGCTCCTCGCCGTCGGTGTCGATGTCGCCACAGGCGGCCAGGAACTGCTCGGCGAGCGTCTCGGCCCAGCTCCCCTGGGGCAGCGGGTCCTGCGGCGGCTCGGCCGCAAAGCTGATCACAAACCGGTCGGTCGGCGGCACGAGCCGCCAGCCTACCTGGTCAGGCTCAGTACGCGCCGCGGCGGCTCAGCACCGCGGGGATGGTCTTCAGCAGGATCGACAGGTCGAGGAACACCGACCACTGCTCCAGGTACGTGAAGTCGAGCCGGACGAGGTCATCGAAGTCCAGGTCGGCCCGGCCCGAGACCTGCCACAGGCCGGTGATTCCGGGCAGCACCAGGTAGCGCTTCTTGTGCCAGTCCTCGAGCAGCTCGAAGTCGCGCATCGGCAGCGGCCGCGGCCCGACGAGCGACATCTCGCCACGGATCACTTTGATCAGCTGCGGCAGCCCGTCGAGCGGCTCAGCGGCGGGGAACGCGCGCGTGTGCTGCTTGCGCGCCTGATGCTGCAGCCCGCCGATATCCTCATTCTCGATGAGCCGACGAATGACCTAGACATTCCGACGCTGGAGATACTCGAAGACGCATTGCTGGAGTTCTCGGGCGCGGTCGTACTCGTCACGCACGACCGCCATCTGCTCGATCGCGTGACCGACAGTGTGCTGGGACTCGATGGCTGCGGCAACGCTGAGCTCTTCGCGGACTACATGCAATGGGAGCAGTGGCGGGCTGCCGCATCAAGCCCGGCCGAGCCGAAGCCTGTCGCCAGCGTTCCAGCCAAGGCGGCATCGGCTCCGGTCGCAAAGAAGAAGCTCTCTTACCTGGAGCAGCGCGAGTTCGACGGCATCGACGCGTCGATCGAAGCCGCGGACGATCGGCTCGCTGCAGCAAAGAACCGCAT
>WQWK01000350.1 GCA_009785395.1 Conexibacteraceae bacterium | reverse complement strand
GAGGCTGTGGAGGCGCGTGTGCTCAACACGATGTGCGCGAACCTCGCCTTGGTCGGCGAGCTCGACAGTGCCGTGGAGGCGGCAAGACAGGGACTCGCGATTGCTCGCCGCCTCGGCCTCGCCGACGAGATATCCCGTAGCTATGTGAACGGCAGCGCCGCTTTGCACACGGCGGGCCTACTCGAGGAATCGCTCGCGATGGCATGGGAAGGAATCGCGTCCGCCCGCGAGTTCGGGGTCGAGCGTCAATGCGGTGATTTTCTACGTATCGACGTGGCCGAGCGCCTGCTGCAACTGGGGCGCTGGCGCGAGGCCGAGCAGCTGCTCGAAGAGGTAATCGACCACTCTCCCACCGGGGCGCGAGCGGCGATGGCGTGCCGGTCGCTTGGGTATCTGCGCGCCGAGCAAGGAGAATTCGAGGCGGCGGCACGGGCGCTCGACCAGGCCGAGGAGCAGATCCGCCGCTCGCTCGGCTCGATGACGCTGGGAATGCACGCGGTGGCACGGGTTTCGCTCGAGCTGTGGGCGAGCCGTCCGGGGGTGGCAGCCGAGGTCGTGTCTGACTACCTGGAGCGAGCGGGCGATGGTGAGCAGCTGTCGTTCACGGCGTCGCTGTACGAGCTCGGCATGCGCGCGTACGCGGACCTCGCCGCTCGCGCTCCTGGTGACGTCTTAACTGAGAAGCGGCAGACCGCCGCGGCGAACAAGCTGCTCCAGCGGCTCGACGGGGTGATGGCGAGGATGACCGGCGTGATCCCTCCTGTGGTCCTCGCAAACCGGGCTGCCTGTGCGGCTGAGTATTCGCGGATCGGGGGCAGCGGCGACGCAGCTCTGTGGGGCGATGCGCAGCGGCGATGGGAGGCGTGCGAGGACCGTTATCACGCGGCCTACGCACGCTGGCGAGAAGCGGAAGCGCTACTCGCGTCGGGCGGCGACCGCGCGGACGTGAAAGCGCTCGTATGGGATGCCCACGCGGTAGCTGTCGAACTCGGTGCAAGGCCGCTGCGCGAGGAGCTGGAGGCTTTGGCCCGTCGCGCTCGTATCGAGCTCGGTCAGGAGGCTTCTATCGACCCGGCGCCGAACGCCGCCTTGGACCGACTCGAGCTGACGCCTCGCGAACAGGATGTTCTGCCCTTGCTGGCCGGCGGGCTGACCAACCGCGAGATTGGCGCCGAGCTCTTCATCAGCGACAAGACCGCGAGCGTGCACGTCTCACGCATCCTCACCAAGCTCTCAGTTCCCAACCGCGCGGCCGCCGCCGCGGCCGCGCACCACCTCGGCGTCAGACGCGCCCAGGACGACCCCGCGGACCGCTAGCCCAACCGCTTCCGGCTGGCTCGCTTAAGTGGCTGTCCACGCGGGCTGAGACACAAGATCAGGCACCTGCCCGATGGCAGCGGGCGCGCTTACGCCTAGCTTGGCGCTCATCGACCAAATTTGATCCCAGGAGCCTCGATGAACAGCCAGCTCATGTACCTGATTGCCCAGCAGCACAACGCCGATTTGCAGCACGCCGCCGAACGAGCGCGACTCGCAAACGAGGCACGTCACGCTCGGCGTACAATGCGCAAATCGAATCAGATCACCGGCTTGAGCGCCCGGGCCGGGCGAGGAAGTCCTCCCGGCATGACCGCGACCGAGTTCGAGCCGGTGATCGCGAGCAAGCGATGAAGAAGCATGTCGTGATACTCGGCGCCGGATTTGCCGGCCTGGAGTTGGCGGCGCGCCTGTCCGAGTCACTCGAAGACAGGGTCCGCGTCACCCTGATCGATCGACATGACTCGTTCTACTTCGGGTTCTCCAAGCTCGATGTGCTGGTCGGTCGGCGCGAACCCAGCGAGACGCTTCTGCACTACGCGGATATCTGCAAGGAAGGAGTCGAGTTCTGCCAGGAGACCGTAACGGCGATCGATCCGCTTAACCGGCGAGTCATTACCGACCGGGCATCCCACGACGCCGACTTCCTCGCTATCGCTCTGGGAGCAGACTATGACCTGGCGGCCACGCCGGGGTTCGCTGAGGGCGGGTTTGAGTACTACTCGCTCGCGGGCGCCGAGCGCCTGCGCGATGCCCTCGCCGACTTCAACGCCGGGAGGATCTTGATCTCGGTTCTGGGCCATCCGTTCAAATGCCCGCCCGGCCCGTTCGAGGGGGCATTCCTGCTGCACGACCTCTTGGTCAAGCGGGGACTCAGGGACGCCGTCGACATTCGAATGACCTTCCCGATGGCCGCGCCAGTTCCGGTCACCAAGGAGGTCTCGCAATGGTTCCTCGACCGGCTCGACGAGCGCGGCATCCGGTACGCGCCCAAGGAACTCGTGGTCAGTCTCGACCCTCACAGCCGGATGGCCCGGTTGGCGAGCGGGGGAAGCGTCTCCTACGACCTGTTCATCGGAGTCCCGGTCCATCGGGCGCCCGCAGTGATCGAGCGTTCCGGGCTCGCCGTCGACGGCTGGGTGCCCGTCGACCAGACGAACCTGTCGACCCGCTTTCCCGGTGTCTACGCGCTGGGCGACGTCGCCAAAGGGACCCGCACCGTCGCCAAGGCCGGGATATTCGCCGAGTCGGCGGCACGCGTCGTCGCCGCCGACATCGCGGCGCGGGTTCGTGGCACTGAGCCTCCGCCGCCCTACGAGGGCGACGGCCCCTGCTACGTCGAAGTGGGTGACGGGCTGGTGGGCAAAATGGAGGTCAACTTCCTCGGCGGGCCGACTGCAACCGCCCGCATCAGTTCGCCGTCTCAGGAACTGGCGGCCGAAAAAGCAGCGTTCGGCGCGACCCGTCGGCAGGCCTGGTTTGACCTTGACACCGACCCGTTGCCTGCTGGGCATGCGCGCGGCACAGAAGCCGCGTCGGATCTCTGATGGCTGGAAGTTACCCCTGACCGAACACGGGATCGCTTTCGGGCTCAGCCCCAATGCGGGCTTCCAGTAGCGCGCCCTGCAGAAAG
>WQWK01000349.1 GCA_009785395.1 Conexibacteraceae bacterium | reverse complement strand
GAGCTGGTGCTGCTCGGGATCGGCCCGGACGGCCATATCTGCTCGATGTTCCCGGGTCAGGATTCGCTGAACGAGCGCTCGCGCCTGGCCGTGGGTGTGCCCGAGGCGGGGCTCGAGCCGTTCGTGCCACGCGTGACCCTGACCTTCCCCGCCCTGAGTCACGCCAAGCGGGTGCTGGTATTCGCGACCGGCGCGAGCAAGGCGGACCCGATCGCGGCGGCGTTCGCCGAGGATGCTCCGGCGACGCCTGAGATTCCCGCCTCGCTGCTCGCCGAGCACGTCGAGGACATCGTGGTGCTGCTCGATGACGACGCGGCTTCGCGGCTGTGAGCCGGGTCATCGGGATCGACGTCGGCGGTACGAAGATCGCCGCGACGGTGCTCGGCCCGGAGGGGATGGGCGAGCACACACAGCAACCGACGCGCCTGGGCAGCGCCGAGGAGCTGATCGACCAGCTCGTCGGTGTCGTCGGCGAGGCCGCCGCGGGGCAGGCGTTTGACGCGGTCGGACTCGGCGTGCCCTCGATCGTGCGGTTCGAGACCGGTGAGATCGCGGCCTCGACCAACATCCCGCTGCAGGGTGTGCCGCTGCGGCGGGTGCTGGGCGAGCGCCTGGGCGTGCCGGTGTTCGTGGACAACGATGCGACCGTGGCCGCGCTGGCCGAGGCCTATGACGAGGATCTCAAGCTGGTTTCGCGCAACCTCGTGATCATCACGGTCGGAACCGGGATCGGGGGTGGGGTTGTGATCAACGGTCAGATCTTCCGGGGCGGCAGCGGCGGCGCCGGCGAGATCGGCATGACGATGATCGGCCTGCTCTGCGAGCCGGAGCCGCTTGCCGCGAGCGAGCACTTCCCGCAGCCGGGGTCGTTCGAGGCGCTGTCCGCGGGCCACGCACTGGATCGCTTCGCACAGGCCGCCGCGGATGCGCACCCCGACTCGGCGCTCGGCAGGCTCGCGGCATCCGGCCAGAAGGTGCTCGGGGCGGACGCCGTCACCGCCGCGCGGGCCGGCGACGAGCCTGCCGCCGCCGCGGTACGGCGCTGGGCGCACGCGCTCGGTGTCGGGATCGCCAACACGATCAACACCTTCGACCCAGACGAGGTCGTGATCGGCGGTGGTGCCACGGCCGCCGGTGCGTTGCTTCTCGACCAGGCGATCGCGTTCGCCGAGGGCTTCGTTCACCCAGGCTTGCAAGGCCGCGCGCGCGTTCGGCTCGCGCGCTGGGGCCCAACCGCGGGCGTTCTCGGTGCCGCTCTGCTGGCCGTCCATGAGTTGGAGCAGGCGGCCACGTGAGGCGACCTGTGGTTCCCGCATGAGCGAGCCGCGGCTGGTGCTGGTCCGGCACGGTGACACCGAGTGGAGCCAGAACGGACGTCACACGAGTCGCACCGATCTGCCGCTGCTCCCGTCCGGGGTCGCGCGGGCGCGTACGCTCGCGCCGGTTCTGTCCGGCTTTACGTTCGCGCGGGTGTTGTCGAGTCCGCTGCAACGGGCGCTGGAGACCGCCCGGCTCGCGGGCTTCGAGGATCGCGTCGAGGTGGTTCCGGATCTCACCGAGTGGTCCTACGGCGCCTACGAGGGGCTGACGAGCGACATGATCTGGGACAAGAACCCGGGGTGGAAGCTGTGGACCGACGGCGCGCCGGGGGGCGAGACGCCAGACGAGGTCGCCGGCCGTGCCGATCGGGTGATCGCTGACGCCGTCAGCTCGGACGGCGACGTGCTGCTGTTCGCGCACGGTCACATCCTGCGGGTGCTCGGCGCCCGCTGGATCGGCCGGCCGCCGGCCGAGGGGGCGCTTCTGAAGCTCGACCCGGCGACGCTCTCGATCCTCGGCCACGAGCACGATCTGCGTGTGATCGAGCGGTGGAACGGCCCGGCCGGCGGGTCGCCGGACTGAAGCTGCCTGCAGGCCCGAATAGCGCGAAGGCCCCGCTTCGCGGAGCCTTCGTCCAGTGCGGCTGAAGGGACTCGAACCCCCACGCCCGTAAGAGCACAGCGACCTGAACGCTGCGTGTCTACCAATTTCACCACAGCCGCAGTGAGCCAACGAGCTTAGCAATCGCTCCCGGATTCCGAGGCCTCGCGAGCCTCGCCAAACCCGGCGGTCGTAAGCGTTCCGCTACCCTAGGCCACTGCCCCCGCGCCGCTATCGTCTAGGGGACTAGGACGCCGCCCTCTCACGGCGGAAACCCGGGTTCGAATCCCGGTAGCGGTACTTACCAGAACGCCCCGCAAACGCGAGGATCTCCTCGTCGGCGTTGATCCGCAGCCCGTCGTCGTACTCCGCGAAGAGATGCTCGTAGGTCGACTGCAGTGGCGTGGTGACCGCCGGTGCCTTCCCGATCGGGTCTGCGATCGCCATTAGCGCTTGCCGCCGGTTGGCAGGTCGAGTTCCACCGTGCGGTCACCGAAGACGGCGCGGAGCTCGAGATGGCCGCCGAGTGCGCTCACGTAGTCGGAGAGTGTTCCGAGGCGCGGGTTGGGCTCATGCTCGACATGTGAGACGCTGCGTTGGCTGATCTGCAGCTCCTCGGCGAGCTCGGTCTGCGTGAGGTCGAGTGATTGGCGCAGCTCGGACAGCATCACGCGCTTGTGTTCCTCGACGCGGGCGCGGCGCTCCGGGTCGGCGTTGATCTTGTCCGCCAGCTGGCTGAATGGCTTTGTCTTAGGCATCGTCAGGCTCCTTTCTGGGGCGGTTAGTCGGGCAGCTTTCCTTCGTCGCGCAGCTGCTCCGAACTGGTCGGTGTACTCAATCTCCCACTGCACCCGTCCCAGTATACACTATTCCGTCTAGACGCCTTTACCTCTACTCGCAGGTTCGCGGGCGTGACCGCTTGCGTACGTTCTGCGTACATCAGCCTGTACGCAGAGGGGTCTGAGCGTGCCGTCGTGTACCTGTTTGCCCCTGCAAATGAGGCATTTTAGGGAAAGTGCGAGAATCCTCGG
>WQWK01000348.1 GCA_009785395.1 Conexibacteraceae bacterium | reverse complement strand
CGCCCGGTCGGGTTGTGGGGCGTGTTCAGCAGCAGCACGCGGGCCCGCTGGCCCGCGTCTGCAACGGCAGCGCGCAGCTCGTCGAGGTCGAGTGCGAAGTCCGGCGGGCGCAGCGTCACGTGGCGCGCGCGTGCGCCCGCGAATGCGATGCAGGCGCCGTATGAGTCGTAAGAGGGATCGAGCACCAGCACCTCGTCGCCCGGGTCGCAGAGCCCGAGCAACGCCGACGCGATCGCCTCGGTCGCCCCGAACGTGATCAGCACCTCCTCGGGCTCGAGCCCGTAGTGCTCACGCTGGTGTGCCAGCACGGCCTCGCGCAGCGCCGGCACTCCGGGCAGCGGCGCGTACTGGTTGGCCTCGCCGCTGCGCAGCGCCGCGACCGCCGCCTCGACCACCTCGGGCGGGCCGTCCGTGTCAGGGAACCCCTGCCCCAGGTTGATCGCGCCGGTGCTCTGCGCCAGCGCCGTCATCTCGGTGAAGATCGTCGTGCCAAGTCCGGCGAGCCGAGCCGCGTGCGTCTGCATCCGCGCATCCTGTCACGCCGCGGCGTGCTTCAGCGACACCCGAGGCAGGTGCCTCGCAGCACCACCTCGTGCTCGTCGGCCTTGAAGCCAAGGCGATCCTCCAGTGCCTGGATCGCATTCTCGAGCGGCTCGTCGTCGAACGGCAGCAGCATCCCGCACTTGTCGCAGACGAAGTGGTGATGGTGGTGGTGGTCGCTCGGCTCGGCCGACGCGCGCTCGTAGCGCGCCACGCCGTCACCCACATCGACGCGGCCGATCAGCCGCAGATCCTGCAGAACCTCGACGCCGCGGTAGACGCTCGCGATGCCGACCGGACGGCTCACCGTCCCGTCCCTCAGCCAGCCGGAGAGGCGCCCGTCGATCTCCTGCACGGTCAGCGCGCACTCCTCGCGAGCGAACAGCTCGATCAGAACCTCGCGGGCGCCGCCGCGCCGGTGACCGGCTCGCCGCAGGACATTCCGCGCGCCATCCGCCCAGGCCTGCTGCTCGCGGGTCAGCTCGGGTGTCATGCGGACAGCATACCCTTATCAGAGCGAAAATGATAATGAGAAGCAGAATCATTATCGCTAACGTTCTCCGCATGCATACGGCTCTCCATCGCCTCGCCCGCCTGATCCCGGTCGCGGTCGCCCGCCTGATCCCGGTCGCGGCCGCCCTCGCCGCGGCCGCCCTCGCCGCGGCCGCCCTCGCCGCGGCCGCTTACGGAGCCGCGGCCCTCACCGCCTCTGACGCAGCCGCCTCCCACACCTCCCGGGCTGCATCGCGGACCGCCCGGGCGGCGTCGAGCGGCCGCATCCTCGCCGTCGGCGCCGAGAACGAGTACGCCAACGTCATCTCCCAGATCGGTGGCCGGTACGTGTCGGTGAGCGCGATCATGAGCAACCCCAACACCGACCCCCACACGTTCGAGGCGAGCCCGAGCGTCGCCCAGACCGTCAGCGCGGCCAAGCTGGTCGTAGAGAACGGCGTCGGCTACGACACCTTCATGAGCAAGATCGAGTCCGCCTCGCCCGACTCGTCGCGCAAGGTGATCGACGTGCAGACGCTGCTGGGCCTCCCGGACTCGACCCGCAACCCGCACCTCTGGTACGACCCGGCGACGATGCCGAAGGTCGCAGCGGCGCTCGCGCGCGATCTCGCGTCGCTGCAGCCGTCACATGCCGCATATTTCCGGGCCAACGCCACGAGGTTCGACGCGTCGCTGAAGCCCTGGCTCAGCGCGCTCGCGGCGTTCAAGCGCCGCCACCCGAACACGCCGGTCGCCGTTACCGAGCCGGTCGGCGATTACATGCTGGTGGCGGCCGGAACGGTCGACAGGACGCCCTTCCCGCTCCAGGCCGACGTCATGAACGGCGTCGACCCGGCCCCCCAGGCGATCCAGCTGGAGAGCAGCCTGTTCAGCGGTCACAGGGTCAAGGCGTTCCTCTACAACCAGCAGGTCACCGACACGCTCACGCAGTCGTTCCTGAAGGAGGCGGCCAGGTACCACGTCCCGGTGGTGGGCCTCTACGAGACGATGCCCACCGGCTACACCTACCAGTCGTGGATGCTCGCCGAGATCAATGCGCTCAGCGCAGCGGTCAGCTCCGGCAAGTCGACGACCAAGCTCTGAACGACAGGGCGGCTGTGACTGAAAACGCGCTGCAGGTCACGGACATCACCGTCGAGCTCGGCGGGCGCACGATCCTCGATGAGGTCAGCTTCGCGCTTGCGCCCGGCGAGCTCACCGGGCTGATCGGCTCCAACGGTGCCGGCAAGACAACGCTGCTGCGGGTGATCCTCGGCCTGCTCGCCCCGACGCGCGGAACCGTGACCGTTCCGGCCGACGGCGCCGGACGCCGGAGCGTCGGCTACGTCCCGCAGAAGTTCCTGCTCGACCCCGACATGCCGTTGCGCGGGCGCGACCTGGTGGCGCTCGGGATCGACGGACATCGCCTCGGCCTGCCGCGCCCCTCGCGCGCGCGCCGTGAGCTCGTGCAGGAGATGCTCGCGGCCGTCGATGCCGAGTCCTTCGCCGACGCGCGCATCGGCCGCCTGTCCGGCGGCGAGCAGCAGCGAATTCTGATCGCGCACGCGCTGATCAGCCGTCCCCGTCTGCTGCTGCTCGACGAGCCGCTCGCGAACCTCGACCTGCGCAGCGCCCGCGAGGTCGTCTCGCTGCTCGCGCGCATCGCCGAGCAGCAGCAGATCGCGGTGCTGATCTCGGCCCACGAGATGAACGCGCTGCTGCCGGTCATGGATCGCGTCGTCTACCTGGCCGACGGCCGCGCCGCCTGCGGAACCTCCGACGAGGTCGTCCGCTCGGACGTCCTCAGCCGTCTCTACCGCCACCCGGTCGAGGTCCTGCGCGTGCACGGCCGCGTGATCGTCGTCGCCGGTGACAGCGATGACGCCGAGCCGACACACCCGCACCACCACGACCACGACGTCGAGGTCTTCTGAGCCTCATGCAGGCGATCCTG
>WQWK01000347.1 GCA_009785395.1 Conexibacteraceae bacterium | reverse complement strand
TGAAGCCGCTGATCGAGTCGTTCATCCGGTTCAGGCAGCGCAGGAAGGTGCTCTTGCCGCAACCCGACGGCCCGATCAGGGCGGTCGCGTAGTTGGCGTAGATGTCCATCGTGACGTGCTCGATCGCGCGCTTCGCGCCGTAATCGACCGACACCGAGCGCGCCTGGAAGACGACGTGGCGCTCGATCGGCGTCTGCCGCTCGCGCGCCGCCGGGGCGAGCTCGCCGGTCGCTGCCCGGTCGGACAGGCGCAGCCGTGGCGCGACGCCCGCCGGCGCAACCGGCGGGGCCTCGGCGGCAGCGGTCTCCGCGACGGACGATTCCTTCAGGCTCATACTCCCCGTTTCCTTTCGCTGCGGCGCAGCCAGAGTCTGGCGCCGATGTTAGCCGCCAGGATCACGATCATCAGCGTGAAAGCCAGGCCCCACGCCTGCGCGATCGACGACGGGTAGCCCAACTCGAGCCGCTGGAAGATCAGCAGCGGCACGCTCGCCAGCGAGGTCAGCGGGTTGACCGACACGCCCCCGTTGGCGTTGAACACGGCAGTCGTGAACAGCAGCGGCGCGGTCTCCCCGGCGGCGCGGGCAACCGCCAGGATCGTGGCCGTGACGATCCCGCTGGCGGCGGTCGGCAGGATCACGCCGAGGATCGAGCGCCAGCGCGCGACGCCGAGCGCGTCCGCGGCCTCGCGCATCGTGTCGGGGACGCGCGTGATCGACTCTAGGCTGGCGCGGGCGATCAGCGGAACCTCGATGATCGACAGCGCCACGCCGGCGGCCAGCGCCGATTCCCCCAAGCTGTTCGTGATCAGGACGGCGATGAAGATGCCGGAGATGATCGTCGGCAGGCCGGCCATCAGGTCGAGCATCAGCCGCACCACCTGGTTGGTGCGGGGACCAGCGAATTCCGACAGATACAGCGCCGTCAGGACGCCGATCGGCAGCGCGATCGCGGTCGCGAACAGGACCATGATGATCGTTCCGACCAGCGCCGGCGCGATCCCGCCGACGGGATGAGTGTCCGTCGGCAGCGGCGTCTGCAGGCCCTCGGTGAAGAACGAGAAGCTGATCACGCTGATGCCCTGCTTGAGCACGTAGTAGACGAGGATCACCAGCACCGCGACCGCGATCGCGGCTGCCGCGACCGCACCGCCGACGCAGATCCGGCTGACCAGCAGGCGCCGGCGCAGGTTGCCGCTCGGCGTCAGCGCGTATGCGGGGTCCGGGATCGCGCTCATTTCAGCGTTCCGAACGCCCCCAGCGTCCCGATCCCGCTGGAGATCTGGCGCGCGAGCAGGTTGACGATCAACCCGAACACGAACAGGATCGCCGCCAGATACAAGAGCGCGGAGGCGTGCAGGTTGTCGATCGGGCTCGGGTACTGGATCGCGAGCGCGGCGGCGAGGGTATCGCCCTCCTTGAACCAGTTGACCGGATTCAGCGGCTCGCCCCCGACCACCTGGCTGACCGCGATCGCCTCGCCGATCGCGCGGCCGAAGCCGAGCACGCACGCCGCGATCACCCCGGACGATGTCGTCGGCAGCACGATCCCCCGGATCATCTCCCAGCGTGTCGCGCCGAGCGCCTCGGCGCCGTCGCGCAGCTCCGAGGGAACCGTCAGGAACAGATCCCGGCTGATCGCCGCGATGATCGGGACGACCATGATCGTCAGCACCAGGCTCGCCGTGAACAGCGAGTTGCCGACCCCCTGCGGCTCACCGAACAGCGGAATGAACCCGAACGCCGAGTGCACCCACGGCTCGACGTGATTCTTGATGAACGGCGCGATCAGGACGATCCCGAGCAGCCCCACGACGACGCTCGGGATCGCCGCCAGCAGCTCGACCAGCGGCCCGACGACGACGGCGATCTGGCGCGGGGCCATCAGGCTCAGGAACAGTCCGATCGCGACGCCGAGCAAGGTCGCCAGCACCAGGCTGCTGAGGCTCGTCACCAGCGTTCCGTAGATGAACGGCCAGGCGCCGAACTTGCTCTCGATCGGGATCCACTGCTTGTGCCCGAGGAACGCGAACCCGTACCTGTCGAACGCCCCCGAGGCGCCGCTGAGGATCTGGTAGGCGATCGCGAACATCGCCAGCACGACGATCGCGCCGGCGCCGAACGCCAGCCACCGCAGCGCCCGGTTGGCGCGTCGGTCGACGATGTTCAGCCGGGTGCGCCGCCGGCCCGCGCCGCCCGTCGGGCCAACTTCAGGTGTAGCGATCGAGGTCACGACCGGGGCACGGTAGACAAGCGCCCGGCTCCGGCGGGGGCGGTTTCGGGCCGCTCACAGGATTCCAATATTGCGGTCACAGCTGAGTAACAAGTCGCCACCGTGGGTCGCACATTCTTGACCGCAGGCGTGGACGGCCGGACACGCTACGCTCGCCACGTTCAGAACCGGGCGAGCCAAACCGTACCCTGTGTCCGAAAGGAACCCAAACTTGCGTCTCAAGAGGATGATTTGCGTGGGGGCCGCCGTCTTCGGCGTGACTGCGTCCACCGCAGTGGCGAGCGCATCGGCCGCCACCATCAAGGAGGCCGGGTCGTCCCTGGTCTTCCCGCTCGCGACCCTGTGGTCGCACAAGTACACCAACAACAACGTCACGACCAGCAGCGTCGGCTCCGGTAAGGGCATCAACCTGATCCAGCTCGGCCAGGTCGACATCGGCGCCTCCGACGCGCCGATGACCTCGAGCCAGTTCAGCGGCGACCATTCCGGCAACCCGGTCCAGATTCCGTGGGCGCTGAGCGCCACCGGCGTCGGCTACAACATCCCGGGCGTCCGCAGCGGCCTGCACCTCAACGGTGCGGTCCTCGCCGAGATCTTCAGCGGCAAGATCACCAGCTGGGGCAACAAGGCGATCACCAAGCTGAACCCCAAGCTCGCCAAGAAGCTCAGCGCCGCGGGCAAGATCACCCCGGTGGTCCGCTCTGACGGCTCCGGCGACTCGTACGCCTTCCAGCACTACCTGACCGTCGCCGGCGGCAAGAACTGGAC
>WQWK01000346.1 GCA_009785395.1 Conexibacteraceae bacterium | reverse complement strand
GTCGACCGCCTTGAGTGGCGCCTTCACATCCATGTCCCTGTGATACCCCGGATACGACTCCCGGATGCTCCGGTTGGCTACCTGCCTACCAGGGCGTCAGTATGACCGATGCGCCGCGAGCGGGGCTGAAGGTGATGCTCCGGCGCGCGGTCCGCTCGAACTCCGGCCTGTCGGCCGTGATCGTGAAGCGCCGCAGGACGGCAGCAACCACGATCTTCATCTCCTGCTGCGCAAGCGCGGCGCCGATGCAGCGGCGCCGCCCGCCACCGAACGGCAACCACGTATACGTGCCAGGCGTCACCCCGACGAATCGCTCGGGGCGGAAGGCGTAGGGCTCGGGATACAGGTGCGGATCGTGGTGGACCAACCAGGCCGACGCCAGCAGCGCGGTCCCGGGCGGATACTCCCAGGCACCGATCTGGACGGCTCCTGTGGCCACCCGCGGAATCGCGGTCGGAAGCACCGGGCGCAGGCGCTGGATCTCGTGGATCGTCGCCGTTAGGTAGGCGTCATCGGCTCCAGCGTCGAGCTCCGCCGTGAGTCGGTCGACGACGTCCGGCTCCCTGGCGAGTTGCATGAACAGCCACGCGAGCTGGGAGGCGGTCGTCTCGTGGCCGGCGACGAGCGCGGTCACCAACTCGTCGCGGATCGCCTGCTCGCTCATCGGCTCGCCGTCCTCGTGTCGCGCGGCGAGCAGCATCGCCAGCACGTCCGGCGAGACGTCGCCGAAATCCGATCGCTCGAACGCCTCGCGCCGTTCGCGCACCTGCGCCAGGATCAGCTCGTCGGTCCGGGCCAGCAGCCGCCGCAGCCGCCGCATCGTCGGCAGCCAGGGCGCCCACCGCTCGAACGTCGGGAGCATCAGCGACACCGGACTTTCGGAGATCGCCAGCACCCCGGTGACCGCGGCCCGCAGCTCGTCGAGGCGCTCGCCCTGTTCGAGGCCGAGCACCGCCCGCAGGATGATCTCGAGTGTCAACCGCTGCAGGTACGGATGCAGCGCGACCGTCTCACCGGTGGGCCAGCCGTCGAGCTCGCGCTCGGTCAGCTCCGCGATCAGGCCGCTCAGCAGCTTCAACCGTTCCCCGTGGAACGCCGGCAGCAGCAGCCGGCGGTGCTCCAGGTGCGCGTCCTCGTCGAGCACGAGCAGCGACCACGGCCCGACCACCGGCTCCAGGATCCGCGACCCTTCGCCGGGGTGCAGGAGCTCGGGTGGCGCCTGCAGCAGCTCGCGGATCTCGTCCGGGTCGGACAGCATCACGAACGGCGCCGAGAACGGCAGCCTGACCGTGAACCGGCGGCCATAGCGGCGGCGCAGCTCCTCGACCGAGGCGCCGGGCCGCAGCCAGGTCGCTGCGAACTGGAAGGCGCTCGGCTGGCGGGGACCCGGGGGCAACGAGGACGCGATCGTCGCCGTTTTCATTACGACTTTTCAGGATATGACTCCCTCGAGCGCGAGCAGCGCTTGCTTGCGCTCGAGTCCGCCGGTGTAGCCGCCGAGCCCGCCGCCGGCGTGCAGCACCCGGTGGCAGGGGACGACGATCGGCAGCGGGTTGGCGCCGAGCGCGTTACCGGCCGCCCGGTAGGCCCGCGGACTGCCAGCCCGGCTAGCGACCTGTTGGTAACTCGAGGTCTCCCCGAACGGGATCCGCTTGGTCGCCCGCAGCACCCGCTGGGCGAACCCGGTATGCGTCATCCGCCAGTCGAGCGGCGTCTCGAACGAACGCCGCCGGCCGGCGAAGAATTCGTCCAGCTCGCGGCGCGGAGCGTCCAGCCGCCCGGGCGCCGCCAGCACCCGCGGCGAGATCCGCTCGGCCAGCTCGGCGAGCGCCCGGTCCTCGTCGTCGTCGGCGTCGAGGTAGGCGACCCTGACCAGACCCCGCGGGGTCGTGGCCAGCAGCAGCCGTCCGACGGGCGTCGGCTCGATCGCGTACGCGACGTCGATCAGTCCGGCGGCCGCGAACGCATCGGTCAGATCAGGCAGTTCGATCATCGTTGCACCTCCCGGCGCAGCCGTTTCAGGCCCTCGTGCACGTTCCGGCGCGCGGCCTCCTCGGTGATCCCCATCGCTCGCGCGATCAGCGCGTAGTCGGCGTCGAGCTCGTAGCGCATCGCGACGGCGGCCCGCTGCTTGGGCGGGAGCCCTCTGACAGCGGCCCGCAGGTCGCCGTCAGAGGCGATCTGCTGGTCCTCGGCAACCGGCTCCGGCAGGCTCTCGCCGGCTGGCAGCGGCGCCCGCTTGCGAGCCCGGATGTGGTCGATCGCCTTGCGGTTGGCGATCGTGAACAGCCATCCGCGGAGGTTGCCCGCATCGCGCAGGCGGGGATAGGCCCGCAGCGCGGCGAGCCACGTCTCCTGGTAGCAGTCGTCCGCCTCGACGCGGCCGACGGTCGCCACCAGGAAGCGGTGGACATCGCCGGCGTGGGCGTCGAGCAGCGTCTGGAATGGCGGCAGGGACATCGTTAATCAAACGAGCTGGCGCGCCGTCGTGTGAGATCGACGGCGTCGACAAACGATGCCACCTGAGGCACCGCCAGAACTACAACGACGAGTCTTATCGTCAGCGGGAGCCGTGCGCCGCCGCGTGGGGGGTCTTTCTCACCTGAATTGTGGTGCAATTCACCCTCCGGAAATATGTCAGTTGCGGGTCACTCAGACGGCACCGACGTAAGAATCGAGGCGGCTCGCATCCTCGGCGTCGCGGTCTGGTGAGACGTCCGTCGCTCCCGTAAAACGGCTCATCGCGAGTGGTACTGTGCGGCACGTGGGCAGGCTCGATGACGTGATGGAGACGGTCATCCAAGAGGTCGACGGCGCTCTCGGATGCGCGGTCGCCGACATACGGTCCGGCGCCTTGCTCGGCGTTGCGCACCGCGTGTCGTACTTCACGCAGGAGTATCTCGAAGCGGTGGCTGCCGCGTCCGTGGAGATGTTCCGCGGTCAGACCGTGCGCCACGTCGAGGACCTCATCTCGGCCAGGCGCGGGCGGCCGAGCGAGCGTCT
>WQWK01000345.1 GCA_009785395.1 Conexibacteraceae bacterium | reverse complement strand
GTGCTGCCCTGCACCTGTGAGCCGACCCACAGCCACAGCAGCGGCGTCCCGAGCCACAGCACGAGGCTGCCGACGAACATGATCGTCGCGGCCAACAGCGCGCCGGTGCCGATGCGAAGCAGATCGCGCATCACCTCTCAGATATCACGGTGCGGCGCAGAACGCCAGCGAGCGCATCCGCGTCCGCCCAGTGCTCTCCGATCAGCAGCCGCTTGACGACGCCGCCCCGGCCGGCGACCTGAATCAGCGGACAGACCGTCACGTCATAGAGCTGGGCCACGGCCCCCGTGCTGTCGTAGGCGACCGGCAGCGTCCAGTGATGGGCGCGCACCAGCGCCAGCGTCGCGCGCTTGCTGCTGCCCACGGCGACGGCCGCGAACTCGATGCCCGGAAAACGCGGCTGCAGCTGCTGGAGCGCATCGACCGCGCGCACGCACGGCCGCGCGTTCAGCACGAAGAACGCCAGCACGATCGGCTCGTGCCCGCAGACGTTGAGGCCGCGCCGGGCCGGCCGGGCCGGGTCGCAGCGCGGCGAGACGTTGGCGGCGGCGTCGAGGTCGCTGGTTGCGAGCGGAGCCACGAACCGGTGCAGCTGCCCACCGGCGGGCACGCCTGGCTGTGCGTGCCCGCCGCCCTGCACGTACAGGTAGACGGAAAAGGCGATCACCAGCGCGATCCCGATCCCGCCGACCATCCACTGGTAGCGGCGCGTGTCGATCACGCGGGCGTCCTCACCGTCACGCCGGCATCGACCGCGGCGAGCCTCAGCGTCGCCGGCAGCACGAGCATCACGCCCACGAGCGAGGCCGAGAGGTTCACCACGGTCAGCACGCCGAAGTCGCGCAGCATCGGGACGCTCGAGACGATCAGGACCGCGAAGCCCGCGATCGCGGTCACAGCCGAGGTGATCACCGCGACGCCGGTGCTGCGGTAGGCCCCGTCGATCGCCTGCGACAGGCTCAGGCCGTCGGCCTGGAGGCTGCGGACGCGCTCGGACAGCAGCACGCTGAACTCGGTCGTGATCGCGATCACGAGCGTGCCGAGCGCGACGGACATCGGGTTCAGCGGTATCCGCAGCGCGTACACGAGCAGCGCCGCCCAGCCGGTGGCGAGCACGATCGGCGCCAGCGGGACCAGCACCCGGCGCGGCTGGCGCAGGGTCGCGAACAGCACCAGCGCCACGAGCGCGAGGCTGACGACGAGCATCAGCAGCCTGCCGCTGACCGATGACAAAGAGCCGTCCGCGTCGGCCGCGAGCACGGGCGCCCCCGCGAGCCGGGCCTGCACCCCGCGCGGCGGGTGCAGTGCCGCGCGCATGTCCTCGATCACCCGCCGTTGCCGGCCCAGCGGCATCAGCCTGATCCCGAACGCGAGCAGCGCGTGGCGGTGGTCGGCCGTCACCACCGCGCGCTGGAAGTAGGAGGGGACCGCGTGCAACGAGCCCCCGGCGGTCTGGAGCAGGCTCGGCAGCGACGGGGCCGGGCACAGCGTCGCACTCGCACAGCTCGCGCCGGCGCCGGCCGGTCCGAAGCGCGCGGTGATGCGCTGCTCGTAGGAGCGCATCCAGTCGACCGCGGCGGCGCTGGTCACGTCGTCGGCGCTGACCAGCACGTTGACCTGGCCGGATACGCCGGTCACGCGTTCGAGCGTGTCGAGGTGACGCAGGGCCGGCATCCGCGCCGGGACCAGCTTGGTGATGTCCGACTGCACGTCCGTGTGCGCGTCGAACACCCAGCCGGCGGCTGCCAGCACCAGCGCGACCGCCAGCACGCGCCGCGGGTGGCGGGCGAGCGCGGGCAGCAGGCCACGCAGGATCTCCCCGGCGCCATAGACCGAGGCGATCAGCGCCCGCGGCCGGCGCGGGGTCGCGAGGCGCCTCCCCGCCCCGGGCGGGACGACAGCCGCGATCACCGCGAACGCGACACCGACGCCGAGCACCAGCAGCAGGCCGAAGCCCCGCATCATCGGCACCGGCGAGATCAGCAGCGCGAGCAGGCCCGCCGCGGTCGCGAGCGCGGCCACGCCGATCGCCCGCCGTGGCGTGCCCGACCGGAACTGGACGCCGTAATCGACGCCGAGGCCGAGCAGCACCGGGAACGCCGCCACCTCGGCGATCGTCAGCTCACTCCCGCGCAGCGCCGTCAGCCCGAACGCGATCGCGACCGCGGCGAGCGCCAGTGCCAACGGCAGCAGCCGCAGTGCGCGCCTGAAAACGGCCAGCAGCACCAGCGCCATGACGCCGACGGCTACCGCCAGCAGGATCCGCAGCTGGCCGCTCACCTCGCCTGTCAGATCGGCGAGCAGCACCGGCTCGCCCGCGACCGTGTAGGACCCGCCCGCGATCCGGAATCGCGGCAGCGCAACCGCCGATCGGATCAGGCCGATCGCCCGCTGCTGCTGGCTGTCGCTGAGGCCGGCGCGCAGCCGCACCTGGATCACGCCGGCGTCGCTGCTGGGGAACAGGTAGGAGAACCGCGCGACCGGCGTGGCCGCCCCCGTCCCCGCGCCAAACACGATCTGCCGCAGGAACGTGGGGTCGCTGATCGAGGGAACCCCGGACAAGGTCCCCGTCACGCCGGCGGCTCCGCCGACGGCGGCGAGCTGGCGCTCGAGCGCCAGCTCGCCCGCCGCACGCACCGCCTCCGCGGTCGCCTTCGCATCGAGGCCCTGCTGCCGGGCGAGCCTGCGGGCCGCCTCCTCAGCCGCGCGGACGGTGCCGGCGGCGTCCGCTGTCAATTCGCCGATCTGGGTGTTCACCGCAGCAACTGCGCGGTTGAGGAAGGTCGCCGGCCCGTAGACGACGTGCGCGGCGCGCAGCCGCATCAGCTTCCCGCACGGGCTGTCCGCGCCGCCGTAGGGCTGGGCCGCGTGGACGGCCACAGGCACGTATGCCGCGAGCCGCCTGTCAAGCCGCAACTGCTCTCCGGCGAGGCACGCCTCGAGCCGGCTGAGGGTGCTGAGCGGACCCTGCTGGATCAGGGTCGTGAGCGGAGCGCGCACGAGCAC
>WQWK01000344.1 GCA_009785395.1 Conexibacteraceae bacterium | reverse complement strand
CTGGCGCTGCCTCGACCTGGAGCTGGTGCTGGAGCCGGACTACCACGCCGCCGTGGCCGTGCGCGACGAGCCGGGGGTGGCGGTCAGGCTGCTTCAGTTCGCCTGGGAGTGAGCTGATGTGCGTACACCCCCCAAAATCGAAAGCGCACGCACAATGTCGACGCTGCTGATGGCAATTCACCCCCCAGAATCGAAAGTGCATTGCCATCCACCCCCGTCGGACGGCCGCTCCGGCCGTCCGACAGCTCTCGATTACTGCTCGGGCTGAGTCTCCGCGGCCGGCTCGGCCGGCTCGCCCGCATTGACCGCAGGCTCGGTTCCCCCGGGCTCGGCGGACTCTGGGCCGCCCGCCCCGAGCTCACCCTGCGGTGCTGAGCCGGTGCCCAGCTCCGCCTTCATCTTCGAGAGCTCGTCATCGACGGCGCTGGTGCTCGAAAGCTCGCGCAGCTGCCGGTCGATGTCATCCTCGCCGGGCCCGAGCGCTGTCAGATCGGTGAAGGTGCCTGCCGCCTCGAGCTCCTGAACGGCGCTCGCGCGCGCCTTCATCTGCTCCGTCTTGTCGAGTGCGCGTTCCATCGCGAGCCCGACATCGGCCATCTCGTTGCCGACGCCGGTCGCTGCCTCGGAGATCCGCACCTGAGCCTCGGCAGCCGAGTACTGGGCCTTGATGACCTCCTTCTTGGTGCGGAACTGCTCGATCTTCGCGCGCAGGTTCTGCTCGGACTGGGTGAGCGACTCCTGCTGCTGCTCGAGGTCTCGCACCTGGCCGTCAAGGTTCTGCAGCTCACTCTGGATCACGTTCTTGCGCTCGAGCGCCGTGCGTGCCAGATCCTCGCGATTGGCGGACAGCGCCTGGCGCGCCTGCGTGTCCAGCTTCACCACCTGCTGCTGTAGACCCGACTCCTGAGCCTGGAGGCGCTTCTTGGCGGTGACGACGTCGGCGATGCCCTTCTTGACGTTCTGAAGCTGCTCGAGCTGCTTCTGGTAGCTGTACTCAAGCGTCTCGGCCGGATCCTCGGCCCGGTCGAGCACCTTCGAGATCTTCGCTTTGACGACGGTCGACATGCGCCCGGTCAGACCCGGCATCGCATCCTCCTTGGCAGTGATCGGAACGTGCTCCAAGCGTACCGCCGCGAGCACGCATTCATCCAGACGTGCCTCTAACTTGTCCAGGATGGAGCCGAAAGCGCCGTCCGAATCCACTTCCGTGCTCGCCCACTGGATGGGTGTCGGCGACGCGAACGCGAGCGGCGACATCCACGGCGGCACGATCATGAAGCTCGTCGATGAGGCCGCCGGGCTCGCCTCGGTGCGGCATTCGCGCAAGCGCACGGTGACCGCGAGCATGGACCGGATGTCCTTCCTCGTGCCCATCAAGATGGGCCAGCTCGTCACCTTCACGGCGACCGTCAACGCCGCCTGGCACACCTCGATGGAGGTCGGCGTCCGCGTCGAGGCGGAGAACCCCCGGACCGGCGAGGTCCGTCATGCGAGCACCGCCTACCTGACGTTCGTCGCGCTCGACGACGACGGCCGGCCGACGCCCGTGCCACCACTGATGCCGGAGAGCGCGATCGAGGAGCGGCGCATGCGCGAGGCCGAGCTGCGGCGCTCGCACCGGCTGGCCGAGCGGGAGGCGATCGAGCACGGACGCAGCCTCGACGCCCACATGTGATTAACCTTCACTCCGCGATGAGCCAGTCCGAGAACCCAAAGCTGCTGAGCCCCGACCACGAGGTCACGCTCGAGGACGTTCGCGCGCTGATGGGGGCCTCGACGCCGCACTTCGCGATGCAGCTGCGCACGCGGATCCGCGCGCTGATCAAGAACCTGCCGGACGGCCACCCGGCCCGGATCGAGGGCGAACGCGAGCTCGCGCGCCTCGACGAGATCGCCTATGACGGTGAGATCCGCGGGCACGAGCCCGAGGACGGGCTCGCGCCGCTGCGCAGCGTGACGGTGCCGTAGGGGCCATGCAATGAGCGCGGGTGTGGTCATGGGCTACGACGGGTCGGATTCCGCCAAGGTGGCGCTCACGGTGGCCGCCGACCTCGCCCAGGCCCGTGGCGAGAAGCTGGTGGTCGTCTTCGCCTACGAGCTGGACAGGGCGATCGGCGGGCTCCGCGACAACCACCTCGCGCTGCGGCAGCTCGCGCAGACCCGCCTCGAGGAGGCGGCGGCGATGGCCGCCGAGACCGGCGCCGAGGTCGAGGCCGTGATCGTCGAGGACTCACCGGCCAAGGCGCTGCTCGACCTCGCCGAGAGCCGGGACGCTCGCATGATCGTCGTCGGCACCCGCGGCGAGCGCCCGCTCACCGGTGCGCTGCTCGGCTCGACCCCACACAAGCTCATGCATCTGTCGACCCGGCCCGTGCTGGTCGTCCCGACGTAGTCCTTGGTGACCGGTAAGTCGTGACAGAAACGCTCGGAATCGCCGGCGCCGGGACGATCGCCACCGGCCTCGCGGCGCTGGCCACGACGGCGACCGAGGTCGTCCTCTGGGCGCGGTCAGCCGACTCGGCGCGGCGTGCCCAGGACACGATCGCCAGGACCTGCGACAGGCTCGCCGAGAAGGGCACCGACGCGGACGCGACGCGGGCGACCGTCGTCACCGACATCACCGAACTGGGGCGCGCAACATATCTGGTCGAGGCGATCGCCGAGGATCGCGCCCACAAGGCGAAGCTGCTGGCGGCGCTCGGCGAGCTTGCGCGCGAGGCGGGCGACGGCCATCCGGACGCCGAGCCCGACGCCGACCCGGATCCCGACCCGGACGCCGATCCGGCCGCCGACCCGGCCGCCGACCCGGCCGCCGTCGACGGGATCATCGTCGCCACCACGACCTCCTCGCTCTCAGTCGCGGGCCTGGCGCAGGACAGCGGCGTGCCCGAGCGCTTCGCGGGCCTGCACGTGTTCAACCCGGTTCCGCGCATGGAGCTCGTTGAGGTCGTGTTCCCGCCGCCCGCGAGCGCCGGCACACGCGCCCGCACGCTGGCGCTCTGCGAGGCGCTCG
>WQWK01000343.1 GCA_009785395.1 Conexibacteraceae bacterium | reverse complement strand
TGATCTGCCGCGCGTTGTAACCGCTGGCGCTTCCGTCTGGGGATCGCTCGCCATCATCGGCTCCGGCAGGACGCGCGAGGCAAGCCCGGTCAGACGCGCCGGACGGCGAGCGATGCGGACCACGCGCGCGGGGCTGGTGGTGGCAGTCGTGGCCTGGGCCGCTCGCGGCGGGATGGCTGCAGCCCGCGCGGTGGGTCGCATCGCCCGCCCGCAGGCCCTCCGAATCACGCCGGTGTCCCGCGTCAGGCCACAAACCTCTGGGCGGGCGATCCCCAGCCAGAAGCGCAAGCGCTCTCAGACGCGCGCACCCGCAGGCGGCGCTCATGCACTGGTGCTCTTCAAAGAAAAACCGGGGCCACCACCACCGCATGGGGCTGCGACGACCACCAGCGCATGGGCTGTGAAGGTGACGGGAAGGAAACCGACCCCCACGGTCGGTTTCCTTCCCGTCACCCCGGGGACTCCGGCTCTTTGCAGGCGGAGGCGTCAGCCGGTCAGCGCGGCCAGCAGGGCGACGCCGTTGGGCACGCCCCAGCCGCTGACGGCGTCGAAGCCGAGACCGGCCTGGTAGCCCCGACCAAGTGTCGAAGACGTGTTGTTGCCGGTCGTGACGTCGGTGCACCCCATGGCGCCGACCGCTTTGCCTGAGGGCTCTCCGCCTGGCCCGATCGCGTACAGCAGCGGCGCGAGGAAGGCCGGCTTCCAGGGCGTCCGCGCACCGGAGGCCATCACCGCGAGCAGCGCCGCCCAGACGGGCGTGGCCGCGCTGGTGCCGCCGTTGGCCTGCTCCCGGCCCAGGAAGATCAGGTCATACAGGGGCGGGCCGGCGAGGGCGGCCACGTCGGGGATCACGCGCCCGTCGATCGCGCCCGGGTTCAGCGAGGCGATGCTGACGTCCTGCCAGCTTGGCCGCGGGAACACGACACTGACGCCGCCGCCGGTGGCGCCGCCGCCGCCGCTGCGCTCACCGGGCGACTCCCACCAGACGACGTCGGTGTCGCCGGAGAGCATCGTGCCGCCGACGGCGAGCGCGTGCGGGCTCGACGCGGGAAAATCGACGTGTGCGCGGCCGTCGTTCTCCTGGTCGGCCGATCCGTCGTCGCCGGCAGCAACACAGACGGTGATGCCGGCGCCGGCCGCGATCGCCAGGCGCTCGTCGATCGCCTCAAGCGCCGCGCCGGACCAGTCCGGATCGTCCTCGGCCAGGCCCCAGCTGACCGACAGCGTCACCACTGCCGCCGATTGGTGGTCGTGGATCACCTGGTTGAGCAGGTCGACCCAGCCCTGCTCGTCGAAGCTCGAGAAGTAGACGACCTGATCGGCGCCGGGCGCCAGCCCCGCGACGATCTGGATGTCCATGTTCACCTCGACGCTGTCATCGAGCTGCTCCTGCTGCTGTTGCGAGGGCAGCCGCTCGATCTGCGACAGCGTCAACACGGGCGTGCCGTTGACACCGACCGGCGTCACGCTCGGCACGGGCGTCCCCTGCCTGGCGCAGAACGCCTCCAAGTCACCGGCGAAGTAGCCGCCGCCGAACTCGGCGATCGCGACGGTCCGCCCGGCGCCGTCGCCCGGCGGGAAGTCGTAGTGGGCGGCGAGCTGGGCGGGCGAGACGGGCTGGGTGAGCGGCCTCGCCGCGGCGGCGGGATCGCGTGCGGGGTCACGTGCCGGGGTGGCGCCCTGCCGGCGGCGGGCGACCCGCCGCTCGTCCAGGCCGAACACGCCGGTGACCAGCCCCTCGAGCTCCGCGGGGATCTGCAGGTGACCCTCGCGCGCGCGGAACTCGCCCTGCGATTCGTTGCTGTAGACCGCGAGGCCGGGCTTGAACGCCGCCTCCATCTGGGCGACGGTCCCGCTCGCGATCAGGCTGCGGGTGAGCGGCGAGCTGGAATCGACCGTCAGGCCGAGCTGCTCGAGCACCGCCGTGACGGTCGCAATCGCCCCGGCGGCGGCCTGCTCGCCGGTGCCGGCCGCGACCGTGACCGTCACATCGATCCGCTCGTCCTGATCGGCGTCACGCGCGCGCTCGGATCCGGCCGCGCGCGGCCGGTCGCTGCCCGGCAGTGGAACGTGGCCGGCCATCTCAGGTCAACTCGATCGTCACGCTGTCAGCCGCCGACGGGTCCCCGGGAGCGGTGAACTCGAAGATCAGCCTGCGGGCGCTCGCGTCACTCATGTCGACCGTCGCGGTCAGATACCCGTAGGCGACCGTCGGCCCAACCTCGAGCGTGTACTCGTTCCAGGTGTGGGGTGCCTCGCCCCGCCTCTCCCCCGGCGGCACCGTCGTGGCGTGGCCGCCGCTGCCGGCGACGATGTACGGGATCTGGCGCCCGTCGGCACTGCGTGAGAAGCGCTGATAGATGTGCGCGTGCCCGGACAGGATCGCGTCGGGCCAGAGGCCGGCCGCGGTGAACGCGCGGTCGAGGTCGCCCGCGAGGCCGGTCGTGCCGCCGTGGGTGAGGTCGGCCGATGCGGGCGGATGGTGGCAGGCGAGGATCACGGCCCGCTCGAGCGCCTTGCGCTGCGGCGCAAGGCGCTCGAGCTCGCCGACGAGCCAGTCGTACTGCCTGTCGCCCACGAGCGCCGGATACTTGCCGCCCTGATCGGTCAGCACCCCCGGCCCCTCGAGCACGTTCGTGTAGATCCCGATGATCGAGACCAGTGGTGCGTCGAGCGTGAAGTACACGCCCGGCTGGGTCATGGTCGTCCGCGCGAGGCCGCCGGCGTCCTGCGGCTTCTGCGGCACGGCCGTGCAGAAGTTGGCGATGAAGGCCTGCAGCGTCGGCACGTCCGGGCGCGTGCCACCGTGCGTGTAGGTGACGGCGCCGTCATGGTTGCCGGGAATCGCGAAGATCGGCCGGTCGTAGTCGCGGAACGGCTCGTAGAACTGGTCGTAGTAGTACTCGGCCTCGCCGAAGTTGTAGATCACGTCGCCGAGGTGGAAGCAGAAGCTCGGCACGTCCGGGCTCGCACCAGCGCCGCCGGTCGTGCCTGAGATCGACGCCGCCATCGCGTC
>WQWK01000342.1 GCA_009785395.1 Conexibacteraceae bacterium | reverse complement strand
GATGGTGGCGTGGGCCGTCAGACGCTGACCGGTGGCTCGCTCGCAATCGCTCGTATGCCCGGCACCACGGTGTAGGGCAGGGCGGTGAGGGCGGCCAGGGTCGCGCGTGGGATGACTGCGGCGCTGCCGATGTACTCGTACAGGGCGCCGGCGAGCAGCGGTCCGAGGGCGGAGAGGCCGCTGGTGAGAACCGACACGGCCGATAGGACCCGGCCGCGCACATGGTCGTCCACCGTTGGCAGGAATTTCCCGAGGAGGACGACGTTGGTCGCTGGGTTCGCCAGTTCGACGGCGACCAGGATGACTCCCAGCCATATGTAGTTCGGGGCGACAGCCAGCGTGAGGATCAGCAGCACCTGGCTCCAAAGCGTCAGCAACACGGTGCCGAGGCGCCCGCAGACGGCGATCATCCGGCCGGCGATGATCGCGCCGAGGATCCCGCCGCCGGCGCCCATCGCGACGGCTATCCCTGTTTGAAACGAGGTCGCGCCATGGTGGCGGGCGAGCACGATCACGAGCAGATCAACGCCCGTGAACGCAAGATTGCAGAACGCCGTGCTTGCCGCCGCGCCCAGGATCGCCGGACGCTCAAACAGCCACCTTGCGCCGCCCGTCAGTTGCTGCAGGAAGCCCTCCTGAAGGTCCGGGGAACTCTCGACGGCGAGCGACGTCTTCAGTCTGGTGGCGCCGAAAATGGACGCGAGGTAGCCGAGCGCCTGGGTTGCAAACGGAACCGAGGCGGCGACCCCGTACAACAAGCCGCCGAGTCCGTTTCCGGCCAGCCTTGCGGCCTGCTCGCGGGCCTGATCCTGTGCGATCGCCTGGTCAAGCTGGCTGACGGGAACGATTCGCACGAGCGATGCCTGCATCGCGGCGCTGGCAGGCACCATGGCCAGGCCACTGGCTGCCGCGAGCACGGTCAGCAAGCCCAGGTTGGCGTTGCCGCTGAGCACGAGCACGCTGATCGCGGCAGCTGCAAGA
Organism: Conexibacteraceae bacterium; assembly: GCA_009785395.1. The sequence continues at coordinate 2,059 of WQWK01000342.1, read as the reverse complement.
AACCGCAGCGCGTCAGCGACCACCAAGACGAGTCTGCGGTTTGTCCGGTCAACGACCGGCGCGCAGACCACGCCGCCCACATAGCCGGCGATCGCTGACGAGGTGCCGACAATCCCCGCCTTCGCCGCAGATCCGGTCAGCCCAAGGACCAGCAGCGGGAGCGCGACCGTTGAGATCTGCTGCCCGCCCGACGACAGGACCTGGCTCACCCACAGCACCTGGAAATCGCGGTTGCGTGACAGCGGCAGAGGTGCTTCGGCGGCCATGCGAGGCGGGACAGTAGCCCGCACCTGACACGAGTCGACCTCCGCTGACCGCTGAACGGTCAAAGCATGCCGGCCGCCCGCTCGCACGGCAGCACTGTTATGAATATGAGGAGGTCCGCGAGCGACTCGACGCCTCACTCCAGACACCTGGGCTTGATCGGCGGCCTCGGCGTCGGCGCGACGATCGTCTACTACAAGGCGATTGCCGCCGGTTGCATCGACCGCGGCAAGGTCCCGCGCATAACCGTCGCACACGCCCACGCCCCGGCCGTGCTCGCACACGTCAGCGAGGGCCCCGATGCGCTCGCCGAATACCTCGCCGGTTTCATCCGCGAACTGGTCGCCGCCGAAACCGAGTTGCTCGCGATCCCGGCTGTGACGCCACACATCGCCATCGATCGTTTGCGGCGCGAGAGCCCGCTACCGATCATCGACATGCTCGCTGCCAGCGGGCAGCGCCTGCGCGACCGCGGGCTAACGCGGATTGCGCTGTTTGGCACGCGCATCACGATCGAAACCGAGTGCTTCGGAGCGCTCGGGCCCGTCGAGGTCGTCGCTCCGCAGCGCCATGAGACCAGCGAGATCGATCGCATCTACCACGAGCTCGCCACCAACGGGCGCACCTCGGACGCGAACACGGAGACGCTGCGCCGGGTCGCGCGCGCCATCTGTGCTCGCGACCGTGTCCAGGCGATCGTCCTGGCCGGGACCGATCTCAATCTGATCTTCGACGAGTCAAGCGCGGGGTTTCCCGCGGTGGACTGCACGGCCGCCCACGTTGACGCGATCCTCGACCATCTGTGAGATCCGGTACTCAGCAGGACGACACTTCTAGAAGCTCACAAATGGCGCGCCGAGCTGGGCCGCGATGCGGTCGGACGCGTGGCGGGTCGCCGCCACGATGGACGCGGGGATGCCCGATCCTCCCGGCGTGATCACCCACACGAAGGCGAAATCCTGAGCCGACAGGCGCAGCGGGGCTGCAACGCTGCTGATCCGGCGGTCATACGCTCCTGCGTCGATGACCGGCTGCAGGTTGCCGTTACGGGCCCGCTCCCGTGCTCGCCGTACGGCCAGCCCGGGATCCTCGAGCATGGTTCCCGGCTCGGGCTCGAACGCAAGCCGGCGCGTGCCCGGGAAGACCTCGATCACCAGGAGCTGCCCGGCGCTTTCGACGACCAGCGAGACGAGTTCTCCGGTGGCGTGAGCGAGGTCCATCAGCGACCTGCGCGCGGCCGCGCGCAGCGGCGGGCAGGCGGGGACGCCGGCGCCGAGCTCGACGAGCGTGGGCCCCAGCCGCCAGCGGCCGCTGTTTGATTCGACGGCGCCGACCGCCTCGAGCTGGCCCAACAGACGGCGCACCGTTGTGCGGGGCAGGCCGCTGCGACGTTCGAGCTGGCCGACGCGAGCGCTTCCAAGCAGGTGCAGCGCGGCCAGCACGCCAAAGGCGCCGTGCACGACCGTCCGGGCACTGCCAGCATCCTCGTGCATCAGATCCAATGTGGTTGCGAATCCGGTCATCGTCGGGTCGTGTACAGCGCCTCGATCGCGCCGACGTACTTCTGTTCGATCGATTTGCGCCTGAGCTTCATCGTCGGAGTCAGCTCGTCTCCGCCCGCAAGCCATTCGGCGTCGAGGATCGTGAAGCGCTTGAGCTGCTCGACGCGCGAGAGTCGCGCGTTGGCGGCCGACACGCCGCGCGCGACCTCAGTGGTCCGGGCGGCGGCGTCCGGGTAGCCGGCAGCGACCTCGGGGTCGAGCACGATCAGCGTGACGTTGTACGGGCGGCCGTC
>WQWK01000341.1 GCA_009785395.1 Conexibacteraceae bacterium | reverse complement strand
CTGACCGGCGTGCCCGTGTTCTGCTTCGGGCTCGCGGCACTGGCGGCGCCGTGGCTGATCAGGCGCTTCAGCATGGGCCCGGTGCTCGGGCTGACGATGCTGGCCGTCATCGCCGGGTGCGCGCTGCGGCTTGCGCACCCGGTCCTGGTGCTGTTCCTCGGGACGATCCTCGTCGGCTCCGGCATAGCGGTCGGCAACGTGCTCGTCCCCGGTCTGATCAAGCGCGACTTCCCCCGAGAGCGGGTGCTGATGACGGCGCTCTACTCGGTCGCGCTGGCCGGCGGCGCGGCGCTCGCCGCGGGCCTCACCATCCCGCTCCAGCACGCGACCGGCGCAGGCTGGCGGGTGACGATCGCGCTCTGGGGGATCGCCGCGGTGCTCGCGCTCGCGCTCTGGGCCCCACAGGTGCGTCACGAGCAGTCGCGGTTGGCGGGCGGCGATGACGGTGGCGGTGCCGAGCCGCCGGTGCGAGGCCTCTGGCGGGACCCGCTCGCGTGGTGCGTTACCAGCTTCATGGGGCTGCAGTCGTTCGGCTTCTACGCGACCCTGAGCTGGCTGCCGACGATCCTCAAGGACCACGGCATGGCGGCCGGCCAGGCCGGCTGGATGCTGTCCTACACGGCTATCTTCGGCATGATCGGGGCGCTGCTCGCGCCCAGCCTCGAGCGGCGATCCCGCCGGCCCAGCCTGATGGTGCTCGCGTGCGTTGCGCTGTGCGGCGTCGGCTACACCGGCCTGATCGCGGCGCCGGCCTCGGGCGCGTACGTCTGGTGCGCGTTCATGGGACTCGGGCAGGGCGCGCCGCTCGCGCTCGCGCTCGGCTACATCGTGGACCGCGCGCCCGACAGCAACCATGCAGCACACCTCTCGACGATGGCGCAGAGCGGCGGCTACCTGATCGCCGCGGCAGGCCCGTTCCTGGCCGGCTGGCTGCACGGGCTCTCGGGCGGGTGGACGCTGCCGCTGGCGGTGGTGCTGGCCTCGCTGGTGCCGATGCTGCTGACCGGGCTGGTGGCCTCGCGTGACCGGCTGGTGCTGGCGGATCAGCGCGTGTAGCGGGGCTGCCCGGTCAGCGGACCGGCAGCCCCGGGCTACGCCTTGACGAGATCGCGGGCGGGATCGATGCGCCACCGCTGCGCGACCTGCTCGAGCCGCTCGTACATCGCCCAGCCGTCCGCGCGCTCGTCGCCCTCGAAGCTCGGGTTGGCGCCCTTCAGCGCCATCGAGCCGGTGTTGTCGCCGGCCGCGCGGATGGCGTCGACGTCGTCTGCGCTGAGCCGCTGATCGGCCGGCAGCAGCGCGAGATCGACGCGCTTGTCCTCGACCGGGCGCGCATTCGGGCCGGCCTCCTGAACGAGCGTCGGCACGACAGTCTGCACGGCTTCATGGGCGAGGTTCCACTGGCTCGCGAGCTGGATCATCGTCAGGCCGTGCTTCTCGGCGACCGGGCGCATCGGTTGCATGCGGCGGCGGCCGGCGTCGATCCAGCCGGGCGGCCGGAAGGCGCGATGGTCGGTGGGTCCGAGCGTGCTCGGATCGATGAGGTCGTCGTAGAAGAGGCCACCGTAATCGACAACCCGAGTGATGATCTTGATGTCGCTGCGAGCCGCGGCGTCGAGGCACAACTCGCCGGGCCACGGCTCGAGCGGGTTGAGGATCACCATCGCCCAGTCGATGCGGTCGCCGAACCGCTCGAAGCAGTCGATCAGGTCGAGCGTGAAGCCGTTGGCGGGGCCCGGCGCGACGCCGATCCTTCTCGTGACGCCGGTGTCCTTGAGTGCCTGCATCCCGTCCCAGACCTGTTCGCTCGTGTAGCCGGTGCGGTCAGGGTTGTGCAGCAGCAGCAGGTCGAACTGGTCGATGCCGCAGCGCTCGAGACTGCGCTCGGTCGCCATCTTCAGGTAGCCGGCGTACTGGCCGGGGCCGCGCAGGCGCGGGTCGGTGAAGCGCGGGTAGCCCTTGGCGCCGTCGCGCTCGCCCTCATAGAGGTCGTGGCCGACAGCGCCGACGACGCACGTCTGGTCGCGGCTGATCGGTGCGTCTTTGAGCGCTCTGCCGAGCCAGATGTCAGCCTCACCGGTGCCGTACACGTCGGCGGTCAGGACGGTCGGGATCTGCGTGTTGGGGGTGATCAGCGCCTTGAAGCGATCGTCGTCCAGCGGCTCGCCGAAGTGCATGAAGCGGCCGCCGCTCCAGGTGCCGATCGCGGTGCGGGTGGGGTCCGTGGGCATCGGGTCGGGATGTTAACTACCGCTGCCGCCACCACGTGCGAGCGATCAGGTCGTGAAACACGACCTGATCGCTCCCGCTGACGGTGACCACCTCCCAGTAACGCCGCCGCAGCGGCTTGCGAGTCCACCAGCGGTCCTCGAGCAGCCAAGTCTCGCGGACGCTGTCGACCGTGCGGCCGTCAACGGCCAGCGGCTGCCCGTCGGCGTCGGCGGATACCCGTACGGGCCGAGGCACTCCGAGCCTGCGCGCGCCAGTCATGACTCGTACGGCGCCAGCACCGCGCGGCGCTCGGGGAAGCGCGAGCTCGGGTCGATCTGCAGGACACGCAGGGCAGCGTCGGGCCCGGCGGCCGCGCGTACCTGCCGGACCGCCTCCCCCAGCCGCGCCGCGCGGACCCGCGCCGCCTCCTCCAGCAGCGCGCGCTGGTCATTCGTCGGCGGACCGAACCGCTCCACGGTCAGCCGCAGCGTCTGCGCCGGCGCCGGCAACAGCTGCAGGCGCGGCGTCAGTGCCAGCCGCATCCGCAGCGGATCGCTCAGCGACTCGCGGAAGCTGACGCGCTGGCGCCAGGTGCCGCCACCCTCGACCAGTGCCGCCGACAGCACGACAACGCGCAGCGTACGCCCGCGGCGCTCGCGGCGGGCGAGCAGACGGTCGATCAGCAGGCCGAGCGCGCGCTCGAGCTGCTGGCCGCTGGAGACCTCGGGCAGATCCAGCGATTCGCGCACGAGCTCCCCGGCATCTCGCGGGCGCAGGGGCGTGTCGCCGCCGAGCGCGAGCCGGCGGGCGTGCAGGCCCGGGCGCCCGAAGCG
>WQWK01000340.1 GCA_009785395.1 Conexibacteraceae bacterium | reverse complement strand
TCAAAGGACGGCAAGCAGGCGACAGCCAGCATCACCTACGAGGTCGTCAAGGCCGCGATCGGGAGCGTCCGGGTCCGCTACAGCCACGGCAGGACCAAGATCAAGCTGGCCTGCACGGGCGCCGCCGGCAGCATCTGCGGCGGCACCCTGAAGCTGACCGCCCGGACACACAAGACGGTCACCCGCCGCGTCCACGGCCACCTCCGCCACGTCAAGGTGGTCAAGACCGTCAAGCTCGGCAGCTCCGGCTTCAAGCTGAGCGCCGGCCACAGCAAGCTCGTCTCGGTCAAGCTGCATGGCGCCAAGGGCAAGATCCAGGCCAGCGCCACCGCCACCGTGCAGGGCACCACCACCGCCACGCGCAAGATCACGCTGATGCCCCAGCCCGCCGCGCACGGTCGTCACCGTTAGCAGCGCGGGTCGCGCCCTCCGCGGGGCGAATGTTAAGAAAGCGGACCCGGGAGTCCGCTTCGGGCGAGAGTGTGTTACCTTAACCGGACTGGCAGGTCTCAGTTGATCGGCCGGTCTCTCTCTCCGAAGTCTCTCTCCTCTCAACCCCGGTCACCGGAGGTCCGCCCTTGCGCTCTGATGCTGTCACGTCCAATCGCTGGCTGATCCTTGTGATCGCCTGCTTGGCGCAATTCATGGTCGTGCTCGACAACACGATCGTCAACGTCGCGCTGCCATCGATCCAGCACGGCCTGCACTTCTCCGCCTCGAACCTGCCCTGGGTGGTCAACGCCTACACGCTGATCTTCGGCGGCTTCCTGATGCTCGGCGGCCGCGCGGCCGACCTGCTCGGCCGGCGACGTCTGTTCGTCGCCGGTGTCGTGCTGTTTGCAGCTGCCTCGCTGCTGAACGGCCTCTCGCAATCGTCGACGATGCTGATCCTCGGCCGCGGCCTCCAGGGCCTCGGCGGCGCGCTCGTCTCGCCGGCGGCGCTGTCGATCATCATCAACACCTTCCAGGACACCCGTGAGCGCACTCGCGCGCTTGGCGTGTGGAGCGCGATCGCCGCCGGTGGCGCCGCGATGGGCCTGCTTGTCGGCGGAATCCTGACTGACCTCGTGTCGTGGCGCTGGAACTTCTTCGTCAACGTCCCGGTCGGGATCGCGACCGTGATGCTGGCCTACCGCTACGTGCCCGAATCGATCGCCGACCTCGGTCACCGGCGCTTCGACGCGCTCGGTGCGACGACCGTCACCGGCGGGCTGCTGACGCTCGTGTTCGGGATCGTCAAGGCACAGACGTGGGGCTGGGGCTCGGTCTCGACGATCGCTGTGCTCGGCGCCGCGGTCCTGATCCTGGCGGTGTTTGTCGCCATCGAAGCCCGGTCGGCGGCCCCGCTGGTGAAGCTCTCGATCTTCAGGATCCGCTCGATCGCATCCGCCAACACCGTGTTGCTGCTGGTTGCCTCGGCGATGTTCGGGATGTTCTTCTTCGTGTCGCTGTACGTCCAGGAGATCCTCGGCTATAGCCCGCTGAAGGCGGGGCTGGCGTTCCTGCCGGCGTCGCTCGGGATCATCATCGGCGCCGGGATCAGCCAGAACCTGGTCGGGCGCTTCGGCCCGCGCAACGTCGCGATCGGAGGCCTGGTGCTCGCGACCTTCGGCATGGCCCTCTTCACCGGGATCCCAGTCCACGGCACCTACGTGTCGGACATCCTCGCGGGGCTGATGCCGCTGACGATCGGCCTCGGGCTGGTGTTCGTGCCGGTGACGCTGCTCGCCACCTCCGGTGTCAGCAACGACGACGCCGGACTCGCCTCGGGGCTGTTCAACAGCGCCCAGCAGGTGGGGGGCTCGCTCGGGCTGGCGATCCTCTCGACGCTGGCCGCCGACCACACCGCGGGCCTGATCAGCCATGGTGCCACCGGCCAGGTCGCGCAGATAGCCGCAACCGTGTCCGGCTACCAGGTCGCGTTCACGGCAGCTGCCGCGATGCTCGGCGCCGGCGCGGTGCTGATGGTGGTGCTGCTGCGCAAGCGGCACCTGGAGGGGATCGAGTTCGATCCCGCCGCGGTGCCGGCAGCCGCGTGAGCACCTGACATGGTGGCGCACACCGGATTTCTGGGTAAGGTTGATGGGTACTTCCCCCGGTGTGCGCCGCCAGCAGGTAGGCTGGCGCCGGAACTCGAAACTACGCTGGTAGATACGGACATCGAAAGCGAGATGTAGATATGGAAGTCAAGAGCGAAACAGACGACCACGACGTAGCCGCGCGGCACCAGCGCGCGGACGCAGCGCGGAACCGGGCTCGACTGCTGCAGGCGGCGACCGAGGTGTTCCGCGAACGCGGGGTCGAGGTCGGCGTCGGCGAGATCGCCGACCGCGCCGGGGTCGGGCGGGCGACGCTGTTTCGCAACTTCCCGACCAAGCAGGACCTGGTGGTGGCCGTCGTCGCCCAGCGGATCCACGAGGCAATCGCCGCGGGCCGGGCGCTGCTGGCGAGCGACACCGATCAGGAGCTGCTGTTCCCGTTCGTCCGCGAGCTCGTGGGGCTCCAGCAGGTCGACCGCAGCCTGTTCGAGGTCGTCGGCTCGGACGAGTTGCTCCAGCTTCCGGAGATGAGTGCCGCGCATGAGGGCATCATCGAGGTGATCGACGAGCTCATCGCCCATGACCAGCGGCTCGGTCTGATCCGCGAGGGGATCGGAGCGATCGACGTGCTGATGCTGTTCAAGGGCGCCTGCGCGGTCGCCACGGCGCTCGCCGAGGCGGGGCCTCAATCACTGGACCGCCACCTATCGCTGGTCCGCGCCGCAATCGCCGCCCCCGGGCGCGAGTGCCCGCTGCAGGGCGAAACGCCGACGCTCGCCGACCTTAAGGCCAGCGCCGCGCACTGAGCCCTCGTTCTTTGTCCCTCTATGACGCTATATCACCCATAGAGGGACAACGAAGCGTGTTCAGCAGCTCGGTAAGCCGGTCGCCGTGGTACGCCACGCCCTCGAAGAACCCCGTCGGCGTCGTCGCGACCCCGGCGCGGACGCCCGAGGTGAAATCGCGCCGCACCCGCTCGGACACCTGATCGCTGCGCCGGTCGGCGTCGAAGCG
>WQWK01000339.1 GCA_009785395.1 Conexibacteraceae bacterium | reverse complement strand
GCCATGATCGCGACGTAGATCAGGATCACCGCCAGGAACACGATGTAGGCGCCCGCCACGTACTTGCCGGCCGAGTGCAGTGGCAGCGCCGGCGCCCCAAACACCAAACCCAGGCCGAACAGGCTCACAGCGGCGCCGCGCTCCTGCCGACCGGCGCGACCGCGTCGTCGCCGAGCAGCCGCCGGCGCAGGCGCCGGGTCTCGCCCCGCAGCGCCTTGGCCGCCATCTCGTACTTCATCAGCGTCGCGTACAGCATCGCGATCCCCAGCAGCGACACGTAGAACGTCAGCTTCATCGAACCCGGCAGCGCCCCGCCCTCCAGGTTCAGCACCCGCGGGTGCACGTACTCGGCCGACAGCCGCACGATGATGAAGTTGAGCGGCACGAACGCGCCGCAGACGACCGCGAACACGGCCGCGTAGCGCGCCTGCCTCTCCGGGTCCTCGATCGAGAAGCGCAGCGGCTGGTAGGTGCAGAACAGCAGGATCACGATCAGGAACGAGACCAGCGTCGGCTCCTGCCACACCCACCAGTGGCCCCACGACGCCTTGGCCCAGATCGAGCCCGCGACGAGGCCGGTGATCGAGAAGATCAGCGCCAGGTGAATCGCGCAGTAGGAGCGCAGGTCCCAGATCCGCTTGCCGGTCCGCAGATACCCGATCGCGAAGATCCCGCCCAGGATGAACCCGCACAGCGACACGATCGCGAGCGGCACGTGGATGTAGAAGATCTTCTGGATGAAGCCCTGATTGGCATCGAGCGGCGCATAGAAGAACACCAGCGCCATCGCGATCGCGATCACGGCGATGGTGGCGATCGAGAGGCCGCGCAGATGCCGTACGTGGGCGGTCAGGACCTAGTCCTCGAGCAGGAAGTCGAACAATGCGTAGGCGAGGAGCGCGTTCACGAGATCATAGAGCGCGAGGATCGCCAGCCACCTGCCCTGCGGTGAGGTCGAGCCGTGCCCGGTCAAGAGCGGCCCGATTCCGTGCGCGATCCCGATCAGCGCCGGAATCAGCAGCGGCAGCCCGATCACCGGCCCGATCAGGTCCCGGGCCCGCGTCTGGACCGCGATCGCCGAAACGAACGTGCCGATCACCGCGAACGCCAGATTCGCGAGCGCCAGCACCAGGATCACCCCCGGCAGCGCCGCCCCGAGCCCCGGCGGCGACAGCAGCAGCGCGAACGCCGGCACCGCGATCAGCTCCAGGATCGCGAGGTAGATATACAGCGCCGCGACCTTGGCGAACAGCATCGCGGTGCGGTCGACGGGCGCCAGCAGGAACGCGTCGAAGCCGCCCTGCTCGCGCTCGGCCACGAACAGCCGGTTGATCCCGAGCATCGCCGCGAACAGCAGCGACACCGTCAGCACCCCGGCGGCCAGCTGGCCGGACACCACGTCCCGGCTCAGCCCGAAGTGGAAGATCACGAACGTCACCACCGCCAGCAGCACCATCGCCGGCACGGTCTCGAGCGTCCGCAGCTCCAGCAGCAGGTCCTTGCGCAGCACCGCCCAGGTCGTCTTCACGCGTACAGCTCCCGGAGCAGGCGCGGATCGACCTCGGACGGCGGGCCGACGAACACCGCGCGGCCGCCGCGCAGCGCCAGCACCAGGTCGGCCTCGGCCAGCGCCGCCTGCGGTTCGTGGCTGGTCAGCACCCTGGTCGCGCCGCTGGCGCGGCCGATCAACGGCTCGACCTGCTCACCCCCGGCCGGATCCAGGTTCGAGCGCGGCTCGTCCAGCAGCAGCAGCCCCGGCCGGTGCAGCACGCACCTTGCCACCGCCAGCCGCTGCACCATCCCGCGGCTCAGCAACCGCACCGGGTCCTCGGCGCGCCGCGCCATCCCGACCGCCTCCAGCACCTCGTCGACACGGGCGGCCGGGACCCGGTGCAGCCGGGCGTGGTAGACGAGGTTCTCGCGCCCGCTCAGGTCCCGATACAGCAGCGGCTCGTGCCCGAGCAGCCCGATCCGCCCGCGCACGGCAAAGCCGCGGCGCGGCAATTCCTCGCCGAACAGCCGCACCGTGCCCGCGTGCGGCCGCAGCAGCGTCGCCAGGATCCGCAGCAGCGTCGTCTTGCCGGCGCCGTTGCGGCCGAGCACCGCCAGCGTCGCCCCCGCCGGCAGCGACAGCGACAGCTCGCGCAGCACCACGCGCTCGCCGAACCGTCTGCCGAGTCCCGCCAGCTCGACGGCGGCCTCAGTGCTCGACACGTTCTCCCTGCAGCAGCCCGACGGCATGGCCGAGCACCGGCGCGACCACCGGAAACAGCTCCCCAACCGCCCTCGGATTTCCCGGAAAATTGATTATTAATGTTTTGCCGGCTGCGCCGGCCATCGTTCGCGACAGCATCCCCATTGGGGTCTTCCGTACGGACTCGGCCCGCATCGCCTCGGCGATCCCCGGCACCTCGCGGTCGATCACCGCCCGCGTCGCCTCGGGCGTGAGGTCATCGGCGGTCAGTCCGGTGCCGCCGGTCGTCAGGATCAGCTCGAGTCCGGCCGCGACCTGCTCCCGGAGCCAGGCCTCGATCGCCCCTTGATCGTCGCTGACGACCGCCTGCGCCACGACCTCGGCGCCCAGCTCACGGGCCGCGGTGGTGAGCACCTCACCGGAGGTGTCTCGATTGACACCGGCGGCGACCGAGCTGGAAATCGTCAGGACCGCGCAGCGCATCGCCGTCCGAGCTTAACCGGCTCCACTGGCCGCGGGCGACCATAACGCGCGCTTGTGACACATGTGTGGGTCGCCCGTTCGGTCCCCAAGGCGCTGTTGCGACGGGCTCTGCGCGTTCTCGGAACTCACGAAGCTCGCCGGACCATTACGCGCACCCCGAACCTGGTCCGCAGCCCCGTAACCCCGATGGTCCGGATTTTGGGCGACCAAGACGTCGCAACCGTCCGGGCGCGACGGGGGATGTCGCCGTTTAGGACGGCGGCGTCAGGCAGTCAGCGCAACACGGTCAGTTTCCCATGGTCGGTGAGTGACGAAGCGCCGGTCGTTGCGGAGGGGAGCCCGTGGGGCGAGCCGGAGCAGCGATCGGCGCTTTAGG
>WQWK01000338.1 GCA_009785395.1 Conexibacteraceae bacterium | reverse complement strand
GGGCCCGGTATCGGGGCTCGAGGGAAACACGAACGGCACGCCATGCCCGAAGTCGTTGGGGCGACTCCACACCGGACCGAGCGAGCGCAGACCCGCCGCGTACCACAGGTCGAGCGCCTCCAATCCCGAGTCGATCGCTTCCGCTCCCTCCAGGTGCAGCACTGCCACGGGTGGCCCGTCCGGGTCTGCCTGGACCGCATCGATGTCGGCCACGGTCCGGCCGATACGCACCTCGCCCGCTCGCTCAAGCGCAAATAGCCGGCCGGCCGCCGCGGTGGCGATCGCCGCCGCCTCGGCGTGCGGGATTGGGGGGGCCGGCTCGAACTCCTGCACGCCGTCCTCGCGGGCTACTTGCGTCCACGGCACCTTGCCGATCGAGGCGAACACGGCGAACACGGCCCCGCGCACCCCGCCCGCACGCATCCGCGGCAGGTCCAGGTGGCCACCGGAGCGGCCGGAGGCCACCTGCGCATGATCGTCGCGCGTCAGCGCGTCGTTGTGGCCATCGAACACCCAGGCCATGTCACGCGAGCCGCACGAGGATCAGGCGAGCCGCACGACGATGATCGGCGCTCGAGTCGGCGCCTGACTGCCGTTCGGGCGAGGCTCAGCCGTGACCAGCACCGACTGAACGCCGTGCAGGCTGCCCTGCACGGCAACCGATCCGGTCCGGCTGGCGAACAGGGTGTGCGTCGGTCGCGGCGCGCTGCCCGGGTGCTGCAGCCACACCTGATAGATACGACCGGGCGGCGGTGCCGGCATGCTCACGAACCGCAGCCGGCCGCTGTTGCCGGAGCGCACGACCGAGGCACTCGCGCCTGACGCGTGCACGACACCGGGGTAGGTTCGCGTCGAGCTGCCGCCGAGCGTCACCAATCCGACGACGACCAGCGCGGCGACGACGGCCGCGAGCGCGACGCCAAGTTGCGGCGTGCGCCAGGACGACAGCCCGTCGGTCCACCGCGACCTCGGGCGCGCCGGTCGTGCCGGTCGTGCCGGTGCGGACTGCTCGCCAGCGCCCGCACGGGCGCGGGCATCGGCTGTCACGTCGGCCATCACCCGCCGCTTCAGCTCCGGCGGGGGAGTGAGCGTCGGCGCGGCCGTGGGCAGGGCCGCGACCGCCTCGCGGAAGCTCGCGAGCTCGTCCTGACAGCTCCTGCACGCGGCGAGATGCTCCTCGAACGCGCGCGCCTCATCCGCCTCGAGCGCGTGCAGCGCGTATGCCGCAGCATCGCCGTCCCAGCGATCGTGCGTGCTGTTCCGTGTCTCAGTCATAACGCCACCCTTCCGGGGTCAGCGGTTGAGTTCTCGATGGCGGACAGCGTTCCCGCCAGCTTCGTCAATCCGAGCCGCATGCGCCCCTTGATTGTCCCGACCGGCAGGTCGAGATGCGCGGCTATCTCCGTGTGCGTCAGGCCCCCGAAGTACGCCAGCTCGATCACCTGCCTCTGTTCGGAAGGCAGCGCGTCGAGGGCGCTTCGGACCTCGCTGGCCTGTTCGCGCTGCTGGACCTGGACGTCGGTTCGCTCCGGCGCCTGGAGGCGGTCCTCGATCCCGTCGCTGCTCGCCCGCCGGCTTTCGTGCACGCGGCTCTGGCGCAACTTGTCGATCGCGCCGTTGTGCACGATCCCCAGCAGCCAGCTGCGCACCTCTCCGCGGGCGGCGTCGTACCGATCGAGCCGTCTCCACATCGACAGGAACGCCTCCTGCACGACGTCCTCGGCCAGCGCGCGGCTACCGCAGATCCGGTGTGCGAGCGAGTAGGCCACGGTCGAGTGGCGGTCGTAGATGACCGCGAACGCATCGGCGTGATCGTCTCGCGCGAGCGCGACCAGCTCGCCGTCGGACAGCAGGCTCAGGGCCGCCGCTCCGTCAGCTCCTGCGCGGCGCGATCGAATTCGAAGTGCTCGCGGCATCGTCTGAGTGCGTTTTATACGCCCCAGCGGTCGGCCAAGGCGATCCAGGCGTCCCGACAGGACGAGCTCCAGCGGGGAATCTTGCCCATCGCCGATTCCGATTGCGTGCTGGAAGGCCATTCCCGTCCGATCACCGGCAGTCGAGCTCGGCCACGTGACCACCCTCGATCGCCACGCCCCGAGCGAGCGGGCGGCCGGCCGACCACAGCGTGTAGCTCCCGGCCGGCAGCGCGTCGAACACCGCGGTGAACGCCGGGGTGCCGCCGCAATCGCGCTCGAGCACGTCCTTGTGGGAACGGAGCTCGTCGTCGCCGGTCGGGCTGATCTCGATCTCGCTGCCGTGCATCTCGGGGTCGGCGTGGACGATCAGCGCCCCCACTCCGTCGCCGATGTCGAGCACCACGAACTCGGGATGCTTGCGGCTCGAATAATTCTCTGAATGCATCTGTTCCTCGCGATCAAATTAGATCGCCGGGCGCCGCTCCGCGGCGCCCGGCGAGTTGTTTGGTGAGCGTGGTCAGCTCGCCGGGGTGTCGTAGCCGTCCGCCGGCGTTCCCAGATAGGGGAAGGTCGCCTGGTAACGGTTGGGCCCCGGGACCGAGTCGGCCTGGGAGTCCTCGAACTGCTGCAGCAGCCCAGCGGCGGCGTCGGGCTTGTAGCTCGAGTCGATCAGCGGGTAGGTGACCCCGGCGACCGCTCGCAGCTCGATCGCCACGATGTCGTCGGACACGCGCCTCCCGTTCGGGAAGCCCGCCAGGTCGCCGCCCAGCAGGCCGAACCGGCTGGGGCTGGACGACGGCGGGATCGCCAGGTTGAGGCGCAGCTGATCTGCCTGCACAGGCCCGGTGTAGTTCTGGAAGCCGGGGATGATCCCCGAGGGGAGCCCGGTCAGCAGAATCGCCACCAGATCGGCACGCGCCGCGGTCAGGCCGGCGAGGTTCGGGAACACGCCCGGGTACAGCGCCGGCAGCAGCCCCGCCAGCTCCGGATGCTGAACGTACTGGAGGAACTCCCTGTCGCCGACCGGCTGCCGCGAGTTCCAGTTGTCCTTGCGGCCGAGCGGGACGATCACCTCGTTGAACAGCGGGTTGCCCAGGCGCGAGACCTGGATCCACGGCCCGGACGAAGACGGCGGGTCGCC
>WQWK01000337.1 GCA_009785395.1 Conexibacteraceae bacterium | reverse complement strand
GCCGAATCGGTGCTGCTGGCGTTCGACGAGCACTACGACACGACGGTCGCGATGGCCGAGGCACCCCACGGCACCGCCCCCACCCTGCAGGGCAAGGACCTGGCCAATCCGCTGGCGATGATCCTCGCGTGCGGCGCCGTCATGCACTACGCGAGCGAGCGGCACGGCCCGGCGGCCGAGCAGGCCTCGCGCGCGATCTACGAGGCCGCCCTGGAGACCGTCGCCGCCGGCACCAAGACCTTCGACCTCGGGGGCGCCGCCAGCACCACCGGGTTCACCTCGGCTGTGGTCGATCTGATCCGGACGAAGCTCGAGGTCTGGTCGGCGCTGCGCTGAGCGCGCGGAGGCGGTCAGTCTCAACCCGGGGACGCCCGGAATCCGATCGGTCGTCACGCCCGGAATCCGATCGGTCGGTCAGCGGGCTCGAGCCCCTCTCCGTCGAGCCGTGCGAACAGCTCCGCGAGAGTCGCCGCCTTGCTCTCGATGTCCTCGGCACCCTCCGCGGCGAGCCATTCCCGGGCCTCATCGCCGGCGAACGGGGCAAACTCGACACGCGCGGCGCAGCGACCTGGCCGCGCGACCGCAGGGTGTAGCCGGCGCAGCCGTTCGTTGGTGGTGACCAGAACCAGGACGCGAAGGCCCTGCCCGACGATCCCGTCGACCAGGTTGAGCAGGCGCGAGAGGCCCTGACCGGTCCGCTCCTTTGCGTCGGCAGCGAGCAACTCACCAGTGTCCTCGAGCACGAGCAGGCGCCATTTGGCCCGCGTGCGCGGGCTGGCCTCGTCGACGTCGAACTCCCCGTACTGGTCGAGCAGCACCTCGACCAGATAGTCGGCCCGCTCGCCGAACAGCACGTCGGGGTCGACGATGTAGTGCAGCTCGCACCAGTCTCGCCACTCCCAGCCAAGGGCCCGCAGCGCGTACGTCTTGCCGGTGCCGGGTGGTCCGTACCACAGCAAGAGCTGGCCGGATCGGGGTGGTTCGTAGTCGGCCCTCGCAAGCGCGGCCAGGCGCTCGCGAACCGGCGCCGGATAGTTTCCTTTGATCGTCTCGAAGCTCTGCACATCGATCGTCCGCGTGACGGAACTCGCGGCGTGACGGCCGCAGGTCCAGAAGCGCACCGGCAGCCGCCTATCGTCCGACGGCTGGAGTTCGGGAAAGGCGCCCCGTAGCCAGGTCTCGACGTCCGACACGACTGCCTGCTCACGCGCGGCGATCTGGGCGTGAAGCGATCCGCGCCCGAGCGTCACGAGTGTGACCGCACCCTCCCCGAACAGCGCCCCCAAATCCGCGAGCACCGACCTCATTCCGGCTGTTCGCACTGTGGTGAGCGCATGCGGCAGGATTGGCTCCAGTGACGTGGCGGTGGCGGCGGTCGGCCACCGCACGTCGGCGGTGTGCGCGATCGCGCGCGCGAACACAAGCGACGCGAACTGACTATCGCCCAGGTACGGCAGTGTCACATTGTCGGCCAGGCTGAGGCGCCCCCACGGGGCAGGGCCACTCGGCGTGCATGCGTATTCGTGTGTGGTGGTCATGTCTCCTTGTTATCCGGCGGTGTCATCAATCCCCGTACCCACCCTCACCGTGAAGTCAGCGCCCGGTAGTGCGCGATGCTCATTGCGTCGTGCCCCGTGCCCGGTGCTGGGCTGACGGTGACGGCTTTCGCCGCGGCGCCGCCCCGGCGCCAGTTCTTGGGGGTTTCGAGCCCTTGCACGCGATCCTCTGGCCGGACCGCTGGCCTTGGCGCTCGCCCTTCCCGGCTACCGACTGACGGTCACTCGATTAGGTTGGTCATCCAGTTGTGCCGCTGAATCTCGGCGTCCAGCTCCCGGCGCGCCTTCGCAAGGGCGTCCGTCTGCACCTGAAGCGCGGAGATGTCAACCTGACGAACCATTCGGATCTCGGAGCGGCTGTAGCGCCCGAACAGGCCGCCGCGACCGCTCGCCTCCTTGATCGCAGATCGCAGGGCGGAACCTCGGAGCATGAGCACGTCGCGGCGAGCCAGCGCCTCGGTCACGGTGCCGCCGCTCGGGAGCGTGGTGGCGGCGTTCGTCTTGTTGATCCGCGCGACCAGCGTTTCGAGCTCGTCGCAGGCACGGCCGAGCTCGGCCAGCAATTCCTCCGGCGCCTCGGCAGGTTGATCCCCCTCTTGTATGAGGACATTTCCGCGGAGGCGCTCGCCAAGCTGCGCGACGCGCTTCTGCAAGTCGGATCGTTGGTTGAGTGCTTCTCCCAGAGTCGGCATCAGATGATTATTGCATACTATAAGTATCATCCTGGGGTCGCGAACCTTGGCCGAGCCACGGTCTACAATCGGTGCCCCGACCGAGTTGGCGTCTCGGCCAGGGCCTGCCGCTAGCGGCGCTGGCTGATAACCAGCAGCGCGAACAGCAGTGCGATTGCCTGAATCGCGATGGCCACTTCCGTCGTGAGCACCTCCTTTCCCCGGGGTGTGGACCCGGGGATAGGAGTGCGCCATGCAGGCTCCCGCTCGACGATGTCGCGCTTGGTGACATCCTCGGCCGGAATCGTCTTTCTTATCGAGGGTCCCGTCCCCCTTCCCTGTCGACCCGTTATAGACCCTCCTCGCGCTCGTCTCCTGCGCCGTGCAGCTCCACCCCGCACGATCGCCTCAAGCCGGTGAGCCCACCGGCCAACTGGGTCGCTGGCGGCGCTAGTCTGCCCCGGCAACCGTGAGCTCCGGTGAGGACAGACACGTTTCGCCCGACCATGAGGCGCTCGGGCGCGCCGTCAGAGCACTGCGCGAAGCGGCCGGGCTGTCGCAGGAGGAGCTTGCCGCACGCTGTGGCGTTCATCGCACCTACCTCGGCGGGATCGAGCGCGGGGAACGGAACGTCAGCTTCGGGAACCTGACCAGGCTGGCGCGCGCGCTCGGCGTCGAGACGTCGCGCCTGCTGGCAGACGCGGAGGCGCTCCGCAGGCAGAGCCGGCAGCACTGAGTGACGCTGGCCGCAGCAGGTCACTGCTCGCTCCCCCGCCGTTCTCGGCGAACGCTCGCCTCGGCCGCTGTAGCCGCCAAGGCGATCGCCAGGTCTGCGACCTC
>WQWK01000336.1 GCA_009785395.1 Conexibacteraceae bacterium | reverse complement strand
TGCGCGGCTCCTCGTTGCGCGGGATCGCCGGGATCAGATGCTGGGGGCGCAGCGTGCTCAGCGCGGCGGCCTTCCCCGGTAGCGAGTTGGCGCGGTTGGCCTTCAACAGCGCGGTCCGCAGTCCCTCGCCGATTGCGATCGGGGCGTCGGAGGTGGTGTCGACCCCTCCGGCGACGCCCGCCTCGATCTGCCCGAGGGCGATCTTGTTGGCGACCAGGATCGCTGCCTCCAGGCCGGTCCCGCACGCCTGCTGCACGTCATAGGCAGGGGTCTGGGGCGCGAGCTTCGAGCCGAGCACGCACTCGCGGGTCAGGTTGAAGTCGCGGCTGTGCTTGAGCACCGCGCCCGCGGCGACCTCGCCGAGCCGCTCGCCCTCGAGGTTGAAGCGGCTGGTGAGGCCATCGATCGCCGCGGTCAGCATGTCCTGGTTGGAGGCGTAGCTGTAGGCGCGGTTGGAGCGCGCAAATGGGATGCGGTTGCCGCCGAGCACGACGGCCCGCCTAACTGTGTCGGTCACCGCGGTGCCTTGTTCCCCAACTCGCGCAGGCCCGGCTCAACCGTCTGGGCCAGCAGGTCCGCCGCCTCGATCGCGCTCATCGCGTCGGTCCGCAGCCACCAGCGCGCCAGCGACTCCGCCGCGCCGAGCAGCGCCGTCGCCAGCGCGTCCGTGCGGGTTGCCGCCCGCAGCCGCAGCTCCGGTGGCAACAGCACCAGCTGCGATTCGGCGATGATCCGCAAGAGGCGCTTGCGGTACTGGTCGACCCGGGCCGTCACCTCACCCTGCGCGGGCAATGTCTCGTCGAACAGCACCCGCCACGCGTCGCGGTCCTCGTCGACGAACGCGAAGAACGCGTGCAGACCGTCACGCAGCGCGTCCGCCGGGCTGCCGGCCCGCTCGACCGCCGCCCCGACCGCCGCCAGCATCGCATCCCCGGCGCGTTCCATGCAGGCGATGTACAGCCGCTCCTTGTTGCCGAAGTACGCGTACAGGAGCGGTTTGGTGACGTTCACCGCGCGGGCGACCTCGTCCATCGTGACCGCTGAATAGCCTCGCTGCGCGAACAGCCGGTGAGCGGTATCAAGCATCTGCTGCTCGCGCTGGGCGCGTGGAAGACGGCTTCTGTCTGGACCCATGGCGCGGTATGTTACTCAGGTATAAATTTATATGCAAGTACCCCGTCAGTCGCCCAGGCTCTGCAGGGGTATCCTGGGCGGCGTGGAGATCACGGCACCGCGCCGGGAGGAGTTCGGATATGCGCTGGAAATACCCACGCGCTGGATCGACAACGACGTTTACGGACACGTCAACAACGCCGTCTACCTGGCGTTCTTCGACACCGTGATCAACAGCTACCTGATCGAGGTTGGCGGGCTCGACATCCATCACGGCGAGGTGATCGGCCTGTGCGTCGAGTCGCACTGCGAGTACCGGGCTCCGATCGCGTTTCCGCAGCCGGTCGATGCCCGCCTGCGGGTCGCCGCGCTCGGGCGCTCGAGCGTGCGCTACGAGGTCGGGCTGTTCACCTCGGAGCCCGAGCCGGCCGCCTTCGGCCACTTCGTGCACGTCTTCGTCGCCCGCCGGACGCGGCGCCCGCAGGAGGCGCCGCCACGGCTGCGCGAGGCGCTCGCGGCGATCACGGAGGGACCCCCGGTGGCGTCGACCGAGGCCCGCGGGCGGGCGTAGATCCCGCTGCTACGTTTCGGCGTTGCCGTGTTTCCAGTATCCCGTTTGCGTGATGCCGCGCGTTCGCTTCTGAGGCGCCGCGGGATCGTCGCAGCGCTGGTGATCGCGGTCACCGCGGCGTGCGCGGCGCTCGCGCTCGGGCTGCAGCCGTCGGCCGGGATCGACACGCTGGTCTCGCCGTCCTCCGCCGGCTACCAGGCAACCCAGGCCCAGGCGCGCCAGTTCGGCTCCGCGCCGGTGGTGGTGCTTGTCCGGGTCCCGATCTCGCGGCTGACGCAGCCCGATGATCTCGAGCGCGTCAGCCGGCTGGAGGCGTGCCTGGCGGGCCAGCAGCTGACGATGGCGGCCGGCGGCACGGTGCAGGTGCCCGTGCCGGCGCGGTCGGCCGTCCCCTACGGCGGCCGGCAGAGCCCGTGCGGAGCGCTGATGCGCGACCGGCCGGCGAAGGTCGTGTACGGACCCGGGACGTTCCTGAACCGGGCGGTCGCCGCGGTCGACAGCGGGCTGCGGGTCGTGGTCCAGAGGACGGCCACGAGGGTCAGGCGCGCCGAGGCGCTCGCAAGGTCGATCGCCAGGGCGCGGGGGCTGAGCCCGGCCGCGCAGCAGGACGCGGCGCGGGCGGCGGGACAGCTCGCCGCTGCGCAGGAGCTCGCCTCGCTCGAGTCGGCCGCCGGGACGGCCGGGCTCGCGAGCACGCCTGGAATCAACAACCCGGCCTTCATCCATCAGATCGTCTTTGGTGCGGGCGCAACGCCGAGGTCGCGATTCTCGTATCTGTTCCCGTCTGCCAGCGCCGCCGTGATCCAGGTGCGGCTGCGGGCGAACCTCTCCGACGCGCAGCAGTCGCAGGCGATCGCCTGGATCCGCCAGGCCGTCGCGATGCCGCGCTTCAGGCTCGCCGGCGGCAGCTATCTGGTCAGCGGCGAGCCGGTCGTCCTGGGCGGCCTCGCCGGCGAGCTGTCAGGCCAGATCGCGCTGCTGCTCGGCGGCGCCGTCGGGGTGATGGCGCTGGTGCTGCTCGCCGTCTTCCGGCGCCGGCTGCGGCTGCTGCCGCTGGCGATCGCGCTCGCCGCGACCGCGATCACGTTCGGCCTGCTGTCGCTGACCGGCGCCGGCCTGACGGTCGCCGGGGTGGCGGTGCTGCCGATCCTGATCGGCCTCGCGGTCGACTACGCGGTCCAGTTCCAGTCGGGGACGAGCCCGCGGTCGATCGTCGTCGCGGCGCTGGCGACCGCCGCCGGCTTCCTGGTGCTGCTGCTGTCCCCGGTGCCGATGGTGCAGGGCTTCGCGGTGCTGTTGATCGTGGGGGTCTGCGTCGCGGTTGGGCTGACGTTGCTGGTGGTGCCGGTGACGGCGCGGGTCGGGGCCGGGGCGGTGCGGGGCGAAAAAGG
>WQWK01000335.1 GCA_009785395.1 Conexibacteraceae bacterium | reverse complement strand
TGAGCCGACGAGCGGCGAACCGCTGTCGTGTGGCGGGACCGGCCGAAGCCCGAAGCGCGCTCGTGGTGCCGAGTAGCCCGGCTTATATCCTTAAGAGAACCGGAATCTCTCACGAATTCACCAGCATCGATTTCGGGAGTCGACTGGTAAGGAGGTTGGAATGGCTGTTTTGGATCGTCGCGCTCGACCGTCCAGAGCCGGTCGCGTGGCGGTGGCGGCACTCGTCACAGTCGCGGTGCTCGCGCTCCCCGCGAGCGCGTCGGCCGCTCCCTTCAAAGCGGTGCTCCACGCCCCGAACCACGCCCCCAACCACACGCCGAAGGTCAACACCAAGTGGAAGATCACCGTCGACGTCACCCGCGGCGCCGCCAAGCTCAGCGGCAGCGTTAAGTACGAATTCGTCTTCGGCGGAGCGGTCGTGGGCCACCAACCGGGCCACAGCTTTACGAACGGCGTCTATCGCGACGGGCTGGTGTTCCCCGCGTCCGCCGTCGGCATGAAGCTGACCCTGCGCACGATCGTCAAGACGAAGTACGGAACCGTGACGCTCCCTTGGACCGTTATGACCCAGAAGTAAGCGAGCGCGGCTCGCGGGTAGTCGTCGAGCACGTCTCACGGGCATACGACAACGCGCTCGTCCTGAAAGACGTCAGCTTCGAGGTCGGCCCGGGAGAACTGGTTGCGCTGACGGGGCCGTCGGGCTCCGGAAAGACCACGCTGCTGCAGCTGATCGGCAGCCTTGACCGGCCGACGCGCGGATCGATCCGCGTCGACGACACCGCGGTCGAGACGCTGACTCATCCGGCACGGTTCAGGCGCGACGTCGTCGGCTTCGTGTTCCAGCTGCACCACCTGCTGCCGTCGCTCAGCGTCCAGCAGAACGTCGAGCTCCCGTTGATCGCCGGCCACGTGTCCAGGCACGAGCGCACGGAGCGCGCGCTCGAACTCCTGGCCGAGGTCGGCCTCGCCGATCGGGCGAAGAACCTGCCCTCGGATCTGTCCGGCGGCGAGCGCCAGCGGGTGGCGATCGCCCGGGCGCTCGCCGGCCGGCCAACACTGGTGCTGGCCGATGAGCCGACCGGGGCCCTGGACTCCGTCGCCTCCGAGCGGATCTGGCGGCTATTGCTGGAAGTGCGCCGGCGGTACGGGACGACGATCCTCGTCGCCTCGCACGACGGCGCCCTGCTCGAGCGCGCCGACCGCGAGCTGAATCTGATCGACGGCCGCCTGGTCGCCGACCGCCGGCCAGTTGCACGCGAGGAGGCTGCGTGACGGCGATCTCGCAGACGCTCGCAAGCCTGCGCAACCGGCCGCTGCGGACGTTCCTCACCTCGCTCGGAACCGCGCTCGGGATCGCCACGATCGTCGCGCTCCTGGCGGTCGCCGGCGGGGCTCAGCAGAGCGCCGGCAAGTTCTTCGACCTCGGCGCCTCCGACCTGGGCCTGTTCCAGTCGAACGCCGCCGACCCGACCACTTCGATCCTGCCGATCAGCCTGCTCTCGAAGCTGCGCGCGACCCCGGGGATCAGCGAGGCGACGCCGTTGGTCCTGCTCGTCCAGGAGATCAAGAAGTCGCCCGGGGCGATCGTGTTCGGAGCCGACCGGGGCGGCTTTCTGAGCAAGCGCCTCGTATTCACGAGCGGCCACATGTTCACCCGGCCGAACCAGATCGTGGTCGGCGACACGCTCGCCTCGCAACTGCACCTGAGGCCGGGCGCGGCCGTCACGGTCGGGCACCGGCAGCTGGAGGTCACCGGCACCTACCACATCGGCATTGCCTTCCAGGATGCCGGCGCATTCATCCCGCTGGCGACAGCGCAGGCGATCAGCGGACGCCAGGACGAGACGACGACGATCGCGGTCAAGCTGGGCGTCGGCACGCGCCCCGCCACCGCTCGCCGGACCATCACCCATCGCTTCCCGGGGATCACGGTGATCGCTGAGGGCCAGGAGGCGGCGCGCGCCGGCGCCAACGCCGAGCTGCTGTCGAAGGCGGCACTGGTGATCGCGGTGCTCGCGCTCCTGATCGGCGGGATCGGGGTGATGAACACGATGCTGATGTCCGTGATCGAACGGCGGACCGAGTTCGCGCTGCTCTCAGCGGTCGGCTGGAGCGGCCCTCAGATCGCGACCCGGGTTGTGGTCGAGGGCGTGGTCACGACCGTGATCGGGGCCGCGCTCGGACTCCTGCTGGGGACGATCGGGGCGCATTTCCTGGTCCGAGCGCTCGGCGCCCAGGTGTTCGTGTCCCCCGACGTCACGGCCTGGGTTCTCGGCCGCGCGCTGCTGGTCGGGGTGCTGCTCGGGCTCCTCGGCGGGCTCTACCCAGCCTGGCGCGCTGCGCGTGTTTCGCCGGCCCAGGTGCTGGCCCAGCGCTGAGTGACGGCTCGGGTTGCCGGACGCTGCCGCGACCGGCCCCTTAAAGCGAGCCGCGCCCCGTAGCCGGCGGGATATGAGGCCGGACTAGGGACGCGCTCTGAGGGAGAGAGGGGTGCTACGCGAAGCATTGTGCACTGCCACGGTCTAGAAGTCCAAGATGGACTTGGACACGAACTTATAAGCTATGGCTATGGAGATCAGGCAGCTCCGCTACATGGTCGCGCTCGCCGAGGAACGGAGCTTCACCCGGGCGGCGACGCGTGAGCACGTCGCCCAGCCGGCGCTGTCCCAGCAGATCCAGCGTCTCGAGCGGGAGGTCGGCCTGGCGCTGGTCGAGCGGACGACGCGGCGGGTGACGATCACGGACGCGGGCGAGCTGCTGGTGGCCCGTGCGCGCCGGATCCTGGCGGAGCTCGCGTCCGCCCATGACGAGCTGCAGAGCCTCAGGGGATTCCAGACCGGCCGCGTCACCGTTGGAGCGATGCACACAATGGGGCCCGTCGACGTCTCCGAGGCGCTCGCCAGCTACCACGAACGCCATCCGTTCGTCGAGCTGACGGTCCGCGAGCACTCCAGCGAGGAACTCGCGGACCTGCTTCGCGTCGACGAGCTCGACCTCGCGTTCCTGTCGGTCACCGAGCGGATCGAGAGCCACGGGCTGGCGCTGCACCAGCTGGTGTCCGAAAGCCTGGTCGCGACGATTTCGGT
>WQWK01000334.1 GCA_009785395.1 Conexibacteraceae bacterium | reverse complement strand
TGCCCCCG
Source organism: Conexibacteraceae bacterium (assembly GCA_009785395.1). Next base: position 3,079 of record WQWK01000334.1, on the reverse strand, counting down.
GGGACGGACCCGGGCGATCTGATCCTGCGTGAAGGCGCGGATGCGCTGCGCGAGCGGATCGCTGCCTCGGAGCCGTACGTCGTCTTCCAGGTCGGGCGGGTGCTCGAGGCAGCGGACCTGAGTGGGGCGGAGGGCAAGGACCGCGCGATCGCGGAACTGCGGCCGGTGCTCGCACCGGTTCCCGCGAGCGTCCTGCGGGACGAGCTCGTGCGCAGGGTCGCGACGGCGCTGGAGGTGCCGGAGCCGCGGCTGGTGACGCTGCTGGGACAGGCGGCCACTCATGCCGCCACGCCGCCTGTGGAGTTCGGCGACTCGCACGGCTACGAAGGCGCGCCATCGCGACGGCAACCAGGGCTCGCATCGGGCCCCCAGGCCGAGCGCTCGTTCCTTGCGATGTGCTTGGCATCGCCGGACCTCGGTGCTCAAGTCCTGTCGAACCTCGATCCGGACGCGCTCTTCCTCGAGGACGTCATGCGGCGCGGAGCACGGTTCCTGAGCACCAATCTTCCTGGTCCGCTGCCCGACCCGCCCGGAGACGATCCCGAGCTCGTGATAGTGCTGGACGACCTCGTTGCTCGCGCCGGCCGCGGTCGCCAGGTCAGCACCGACGAGCTCGAGCATGCGCGGCTGCTGCTCGAGCGCGAACGCCTCCGTCGGGAGATCGCCTACCTGCGCCAGCGCGGCGGCAGCGGGGGCTCGCTGCCGAAGCTCTCGGCCGAGTACCAGGAGGTGCTCGTCACGATCAAGACGGTGGTGACGCGGCTCGAGCGGCCGGTGTAATCGCCTCCTCATCTGTTTTCTCGCAGCGGCCGATACAGTAAGGGCCCGAGGGCACGTCCCTTGATGAACATTGGGGAGTAGCTCAATGGCAGAGCATTCGGCTGTTAACCGAAGGGTTGTGGGTTCGAGTCCCACCTCCCCAGCTTCAAAGGGCGGTCGGGCCCATGGCCCGGCCGTCGCTCGTTAACGGAGCAGGTCCTCGATCAGTTCGGCGGCACGGGTCGGCCCGTCGTTCGCGGCGGCCCACGCCGACAACTCCTGCGCACGCGGCGTCAAGGACCCGCTTTCCTCGAGTGCCCGGCCGACCGCCAGGCCCAGCGTGCGCGCCGACAGCAGCCGCCACGGCAGCCGCACGCCCAGGCCGGCCCAGTCGAGGCGGGCCGCGTTCTCGGCCATGTCGCCGCTGTGTGGGACGGCGAGCACGGGTACGCCGCGCTCCAGTGCCCGCGCCACGGTGCCGTGGCCGGCGTGGCAGATCACGAGCGCCGCGCCGTGCATCGCGTCCGAGTAGGACATCCAGTTGACGAGCCGGGCGTCACGCCCGGCGCGGATCGGCGCCAATGCCGGGCGCCGATCCAGCGATGCCAGCACGCGGACCGGGGCGTCGCGCAGGCCCTCGACACATGCGCGGATCAGCCGCTGGCGGGGGTCGTGCGAGGTGGACGGCGCCACGACGACCAGCGGTGCATCACCGGGCGGCGGCTCGGTGGCCGGCCCCGGCGGCTCCCACAGCATCGGCCCGACCACGTGGACGCTCGGCGGCCAGTCGCGCGGGTACTCGAGCTGCGGGAACGTGGCGACCAGGCAGAGATGCGGGCTCAGGCCACCGTGGAGCCGCTCCAGCGGCGGCAGGCCGACGCGCCGCCGCGTCTCGTTGAGCTCGTCGCGGCCCTGCCTCAGGCCTTTCTCGAGCGGCCGCTCGAAGGCGCGCCAAAAGGCTCGTCCGGTGGGGGTGCGCGGCAGCCGCGCGCCGATCGAGTAAGGCGGGAAGCCGGGCGCCGTGACCGGATAGAGATGCGGTACGAGCGTCGCCGTCAACACACCCTCGAGCTCCGCCGCCAGCGCCGGGGCCAGCGTCAGGATGTCGTGCACCACCACGTCCGGCGCAAACGCGGCGATCGCGGCGCGTGTCGGGCCGGTCGCCCGCCGGACTGCCTCATACGGCTTCAACGGCTGCTCCAGCGTGGGAAACACCGGGTACTCGGGCGCCGGCACGAACTCCATGCCCGCGTCCACCACGTGCGGGCGCCACCGTTCCCAGGTCTCGAAGCTGACGGCGTGCCCCCGCGCCACCAGCCGGCGGCCGAGCGCCAGCATCGGAAAGGCGTGGCCGGGCTGGCCGAAGGCGCCAAGAAAGAACCGGCGCGACCAGAGCGTCGGCTGGTTTGGGGTGCGCTCCACGCCCGCGGTCATGCCCCGCTCACGCCCCGACCACGCCCCCCCCGCGGCGGCGCTCAGGCCGCCAGTTCTGCGAGCAGGCGCATCTGCTCGAACTGCTGCTCGCGCGTGTAGGCGGCCGGCGAGGCCAGCAAGGTCCCGACCCCGGCCTCGCGGTAGGCGGCCAGCCGCTCGGCGACACGCTCCCGCGGGCCGACCAGCGAGACGAGGTCGATCAGCGCGTCGGGGACGGCGGCCATCGCCTGCTCGCGCTTGCCGTCCAGGTACAGGTCCTGGATCTCCGCGGCCGCCTCCTCGAACCCGTACTCGCACACGAGCGCGTTATAGAAGTTCTGCTGACGTGAGCCCATGCCGCCGACGTACAGGGCGAGCGCCGGGCGCATGAAGTTGCGCGCCGTCTCGATGTCGTCGCTGATGTGGACATTGACCTGTGGCGCGACGTCGAAGCCGTCGAGCGCGCGCCCCGTCCGCGCGGCACCCTCCTCGAGCCGCTCGCGGAACACCCCGACGTGCTCGGGAGAGAAGAACGTTGGCAGCCAGCCGTCCGCGATCTCGCCTGCGAGCGCGGTGTTGCGCGGGCCGATTGCGGCGAGGTAGATCGGGATCCGCTCCTGGACCGGCGTGATTGTGAGCTTCAGCGGCTTCCCGGGACCGTCCGGGAGGGGCAGCTGCAACGTCTCGCCGTCGTAGACGAGCCGCTCACGTGACAGGGCCATCCGCACGACGTCGAAGTACTCGCGTGTGCGCTGGAGCTGTTTGCCGAACCGCTGCCCGTGCCAGCCCTCGGAGACCTGCGGACCCGATGTGCCCAGGCCGAGGATCATGCGCCCGCCGGAGAGCTGATCGAGCGTGGCGGCGGTCATCGCCGTCATTGCGGCGCTGCGGCCGGGGATCTGGAAGA
>WQWK01000333.1 GCA_009785395.1 Conexibacteraceae bacterium | reverse complement strand
TGGCACGGGTGCTTGATCGGCGGCGAGGAGATCCGCAGATGGATCTCGGCGGCGCCCGCCTCACGCAGCATCTTCACGATCTGCGGCATCGTGTTGCCGCGCACGATCGAGTCGTCGACGACGATCAGCCGCTTGCCCGCCACGACCTCCGGCAGCGGGTTGAACTTCAGCCGCAGGCCGTTCTTGCGCAGTTGCTGCCCGGGCTGGATGAACGTGCGCGCGACGTAGCGGTTCTTGATGAAGCCGTCGTCCTGCGGAATCCCCGCGGCCCGCGCGAGCCCGCGTGCGGCGGCGTTGCCGGAGTCCGGGATCGCAATCACCAGATCAGCGTCGACCGGCGCCTCGTCCCACAGGATCTCACCCATGCGCGCGCGGGAGACCTGCAGCCGCCGCCCGCCCATCAGCGAGTCCGGCCGCGCGAAATAGATGTACTCGAACACGCAGAAGGCGCGGCGCTGGCCTGGCGCTATCACGTGCGAGTGGACGCCGTCGGAGTCGAGCACGACCGCCTCACCGGGCTGGACGTCCCGCACATAGCGGGCGCCGATCAGGTCGAACGCGCACGACTCGCTCGCGACGCAGTAGACCGGCGCCTCATCACTGGCAGGGTCGTCGATCACACCCAGCGACAGCGGCCGCAGGCCGTGGGGATCGCGGAACGCCACGACCTTCTCCTCGGTCATCACGACCGTCGAGAACGCTCCGCGCAGGCGCGGCAGGACCTCGGCGACGGCCTCCTCGATCGTGTCCGCCGGGTGCGTGGCGAGCAGCGCCGCGATGATCTCCGAGTCCGAGGTCGAGCGGAAGGGAACATCGCGCCCCCGCAATTCACTGTGCAGTTCGACCGCGTTGATCAGGTTGCCGTTGTGCGCGAGCGCGATCGTGCGGTAGTCATCACGCACGATCGGCTGGGCGTTCTCCCACTCGGAGGAGCCGGTGGTCGAGTAGCGGACGTGCCCGATCGCGAGCTCCCCGACGAGCGAGCGCAGCATGTGTTCGTCGAAGACCTGCGAGACGAGCCCCTGCTCGCGCGTGCCCATGATCGACCCGCCGAGCGACGCCACCGCGATCCCCGCCGACTCCTGCCCGCGATGCTGGAGCGCATACAGCGCGAAGTACGTGAGCCGCGCCACGTCGCTGTGCGGCGCGTAGATACCGAACACGCCGCACTCGTCGCGCGGTCCGTCACGATGATCGAGAGCAGTGGTCACGGGTGGCTGTCCCCAAACCGCAGATTAGCTGAGCAGGCCGGACAGTCCGCCGCTATGGGCGTCGATCAACTCGGAAATTGGGACATCGAGCAGGCCCTCGATCACCAGATCGGACCCGCCCACGGTGCCGATGGTCTTCAGTCCGGCGAGCGCCGCCGCCGGTCCGGAGACCACAAAGGCGGTCCCGAGATCCTCGCCGAACGGGTCCAGACCATCGGGCAGCGTGACGGTCGCGCCGGTGCCGCCGGCGATGCAGCACTCGGCCAGCGCGACCGCGATCCCGCCCTCGGCGATGTCATGGGCGCTGGTGAAAACGCCGACGCGCACGCCCTCGCGCACCCGCTCGTGCGCAGTGCGGATCGCTGAAACGTCCTTGGCGGGCAGTGCGCCAGCGGGCGCGCTGCCCTGCAATTTCGCAATCTCGGACCCGTCGCGCGACGGGTTGAAGCTGCCGACCAGGGCGATCGCCTCGCCCTCGGCGCCGAAGCCGGTCTGGCCCGCGCGGCGCACGTCCGGCAGCTTGCCGACCATCCCGATCACCGGCGTCGGCAGGATCGGCCCGTCCGGCGACTCGTTGTAGAGCGAGACGTTGCCGCCGACGACCGGCACCCCGAGGTCGCGGCAGGCCTGCGCCAGGCCCTCGACCGCCTCGGTCAGCTGCCAGGCGACGTGCGGCTTCTCCGGGTTGCCGAAGTTCAGGCAGTTGGTGAGGCCGAGCGGGTCGGCGCCAACGCACGCGAGGTTGGCAGCGCACTCGTAGACGACCTCGGCGGCGCCGGCGCGCGGGTCGACCGCGACGCGGCGGCCGTTGCCGTCGATCGAGACCGCGATCCCCGGGATCGGCGCGTCGTCGGAGCCATCGCGCGCGGACAGCACCGGCAGCGCCAGCACGGCCGCGCCGGCCTGCTCGGGACGGCGCACGGTGCGCGACTGCACGACCGGGTCGTACTGCTCGAAGACCACGCGGCGCGAGGCGATGTTGGCGCTCGCGAGCAAGCCCTTCAGTGTTGTGAGCGGATCAGCGTCGGTGGCGACTTGCGGTTCGCCACCGACGTACAGCGGCGCGGCCGGCGGCTCGGGCTCGAGGTCGTACAGCGGGCAATCGTCGACCAGCAGCGGGACCGGCAGCTCGCCGACGACGTCGCCGCCGTTGAGGATCCGGAAGACGCCACTGTCGGTGACCTCGCCGATCACGGTCGCGAGCACCTCCCACTTCTCGCAGACGTCGAGCACGGCGGGGACGTCGTAGGGCTCGACCACGCAGAGCATGCGCTCCTGGGACTCGGAGACCATGATCTCGAAGGGCTCCATGTCGGCCTCGCGCAGCGGGATCCGGGCGACGTCGATGTCGAGCCCGACGCCGCCCTTGCTCGCCATCTCGGAGGCGGCGGAGGTCAGGCCGGCGGCGCCGAGATCCTGCAGCGAGGCCAGCAGCTGGCGGTCGAGCAGCTCGAGGCTGCACTCCATCAGCTTCTTCTCGGCGAACGGGTCGCCGATCTGGACGGTCGGGCGCTTGGCGTCGTCGGCCTCGGTGAGCTCGGCGCTGGCGAGCACGGAGGCGCCGCCGATGCCGTCGCGGCCGGTGAGCGCCCCGAACAGGATCACGAGGTTGCCGACGCCGGCGGCCGCGGCGCTCGTCAGCCGGTCGTGCGGGGCCATGCCGACGGCCATCGCGTTGATCAGGCAGTTCTGCTCGTAGCTGGGCTCGAAGTAGATCTCGCCGCCGATCGTCGGCACGCCGATCGAGTTGCCGTAGTGGCCGATGCCGGCCACGGCGTGCTCGAGCAGGTAGCGCGAGCGGGCCGACGTCGCCGGCTCACCGAAGCGCAGGCTGTCGAGCACCGCGATCGGGCGGGCCCCGACCGCGAAGATGTCGCGCAGGATCCCGCCGA
>WQWK01000332.1 GCA_009785395.1 Conexibacteraceae bacterium | reverse complement strand
GACATGGGCGAGAACGCCGCCCGGGTCGAGTGGGCCGGGGTCGGCGTGCGTCTCCCGTGGCGGCTGCTGTCGCCGCTGACGCTGCGCCTCGCGGTCGCCCGGGCGCTGGATCCAGACGAGATTTACGCCAGCCGCGCCGCCGGGGTCGCCGCGTGGGCGGCTGGCAACGACGCCGCCGGCCGCGCCGCCGAGCTGGTCGAGGCGCTGGCATTCGACCGGTCGCCTGATGAACTCCGGGGGTGGGATTCGAACCCACATGGGACGCCTTAACAGGGCGCTGCAATTGCCAGTCTGCCACCCCGGATCGCGATGTGCCCCGGTCCAGAAACCGAGGAACGCGATCATTTTAGCGATACCGCCACCACTTCGCCCTCGACCTCCGCGTGACAGTTGGCGCACAGCAATACGCACTTGGTCGCCTCGGCGCGCAGCGTGTTCAACGCCAGCGCCGAGCCCTTGTAAGACAGACCGAGCCGCTTCTGCGACGGATCCAGGTGGTGAAACTGCAATGCGCCGAGATAGCGGTCGTACCCGCACAGACAACAGCACCCGCCGGCCTCGGCGACAAGCGTCCGTTTCACCTTGCGACGACGCTGGACAACCCGCTCGGCCCGACAGCTTTTGCAGCGGTAATAGCCTCTGCCCTCAAGGATGAACTCGGCTTCTCCGTGGCGCTTGCAGTGCATCGTGATCGTCAGCTTGCCAGCATCTCGAGCCGAGCGAATCGTCTCCGGCCGGCGCGTTCCTCTGCCGTTCTGCGTGCGCAAGCCGTATCGACTCAGCCAGTGACGCACCGTGGCCACACTGCGGCCGACCTCGCTGGCGATCGCAGCGAGGGTCAGTCCACGGTCGACCAGTTCTTCGAGCCGCTCGCGCTCGATTCCGCCCTTGGCTGCGTACTTCTCACGGTTCGGCGCCACCAACCCGTGCTTTTTCATCCAATACGACACGGTGGAGGGGTCCTTGCCGAACCGCTTCGCGATCTGCTCGACGCTCACGCCCTGGCCCAGCAACAGCGCCAATGAGTCCCTATCCATGAGACCGTCCCCCTGATTCGATTACGAACACATGTTCGCATGCAGCTCGGACGGAACCCGGCTCAGAGCAACAGCAGCTCGTACTCCAGCTCGTCATGGATCTCGATCCCGTGCTCGCCGACCAGCGGGATCGAGGGCTTGAGCCGCCGCGCGTCGTCGACCGCGGCCCGGTGGATCGTGGCGAGCCGCAGCCCGCGGCGCTCGTAGAAGCGCTGCGCCGTCAGGTTGTCGTTCGTCGTCGTCAACCACAGCCGGCGGCACCCGGCATCGCGTGCCGCGTCCGCCACTGCCTCGAGCAACGCGCCGCCGATACCGCGCGACTGCTTGAACGCGTTGAGGGTGACGAGCTCGCATTCGCCGCCGCTGACGATGTAGGTCGCGAGGCCGGCAACCGACGCGCCATCGAGCGCCACCAGCACCGACAGGTCCGACAGCTCGTGCGCGACCCCGCGGCTGACGATGACGTCCCCGAACCATTCCGCCCGCAGACGCGCATGCAGCTCATCGAGCTCGTCCTCCCGCGCCGGCCTGACGGCGACCGCGGCGGCCGCCTCGTCACCGCGGTCGCCGCCGTCAGCTGGCACGTTCGATCCGGGCGACGGCGCGCCCGATCGCCTCGCGGACGTCCTGGCGCTTGCGGGCGAGCTCGACGATGCCGTGTCCGGGAGCGGGCGCGGCGGCAGCTCCGGTGACGCGGGCCAACTCCCGCTCGATCCGGCCGAGCTCGAGCAGCAGCCGGGCGTGCTCGAGCTGGTCGGCACCGACCCGGCTGCCGCGGCTGGCCCGCGAGACCAACTCGGCGACCACCCGTGCCAGCTCCTCGTCGCCGGCGGGGAGCCCCGACAGCGGCGCCGCCAACCGCCCCGTCAGGTGGCGCGCGGCGCGGCGCAAGACCGCGCTGGTCAGGTGCACATCGGGATCGATCGCGGCCAGCGCCAGCTCGCCTGGGGTCGGAGCCGCAACGCACATCGCCAGAAACGAGCGCTCTGACCGCACGCCCTGGTCGAGCACCCCGGTGGCCGTCACCGCGATCTGCCCGGGGTCGGGGCCCGCGGTGCCCCGACCCCGGAAGCCCGCGCCCGTGCTCCGCCGGCCGTCGGCGAGCAGCATCGCCAGCCTCGTCTCGCTCAGCGCCAGCCGGCCGGCGCTGCGACGGACCAGCTCGTCACGCAGGACGCTCTGGCCGAGGGGCCCGAGCGGCCGGCGGAGCTCCACGATCGCTCGGTCCTTGCCCTCGGCGCTATCGAGATCGGCGCGCTCGAGGATCCGCTCGACCTCGAACACGACATACGGCACCGAGGTCGCGACGCGATCCCGCAGCGCCTCCACGCCCTCGGTCGCGATCAGCTCGCCGGGGTCGGCGCCGGGTGGCAGCGGCACCACCCGCAGCTCGAGCTTCGACTCGGCGCACAGGTCCGCCGCGCGGACGATCGCATCCTGGCCGGCCCGATCGGCATCGAGGCACAGCTCGAGCACCCCGACGAGCCTGACGAGCTCGCCGACCTGTTCCTTGGTCAGCGACGTGCCCATGATCCCGACCGCGTTGCGAATTCCGGCCTGGTGCAGCGCGAGCACGTCCGTGTAGCCCTCGGCGAGCACCATTCGGCCGGCCTTGGCGGCTGCCGATCGGGCCAGCGAGATCCCATACAGCACCTCGCGCTTGTGGTACAGCGGCCCCTCGGAGGTGTTCATGTACTTCGGCGTGTGGTCGCCGGGTGGGTGGGCCAGGATCCGCGCGCCGAAGCCGCGAACGCGCCCCCGGGGGTCGCCGGTCGGGAACATGATCCGGCCGCGGAAGCGGTCGAGCAGCTCGTCGGCGCGCCCGCGCTTGGGCTGTGCCAGCCCGACCGCCAGCAGCTCCTCGTCGGTGAAGCCGGCGCCACGCGAGCCGCGGACGATCTGCTCCCAGGCATCGGGGGCGTAGCCGACCCGGAACTCGCGCAGGGTCTGCTCGGCGAAGCCACGGCCGGCCAGATAATCGCGGGCCGCTCGGGCCTCCGCCGACTCCCACAGCTGGCGCTCGTAGTAGGTGGTGGCGCGGTTCAGCAGCGTGTACAGGCGCTCGCGCCGGGCCCGCT
>WQWK01000331.1 GCA_009785395.1 Conexibacteraceae bacterium | reverse complement strand
GTCGCGCTGGCCGGAGCGATCGGCACCGAGATCTGGCGCTTCAACCACACCGAGACGATCATCGCCGGCGCCTTGCGGATCGACGGACTGGGCCTGATCATCGACCTCATCTGCGCCGTCGCGGCGATCGCCGCGGTGCTGCTGTCCTGGCGCCACCGAGCCCCGCGTGACGCCGGTCAGGGCGAGTTCTACGGGCTGCTGCTGTTCAGCGTCATGGGCATGGCCGTGCTCTCCTCGGCGCAGGACGTCATCACCCTGTTCATCGGGCTCGAGCTGCTGTCGATCCCGCTCTACATCCTCTGCGCGGCCGAGTACCGGCGTGAAGGATCGCTCGAGTCGGGCCTCAAGTACCTGATCATCGGCTCGATCGGCTCGGCCACGCTCGTCTACGGCCTGGCGATGGTCTACGGCGCCACCGGGCAGACCGGCTTCGACAAGATCGCCCACGCGGTCTCAAACGGCCACGTGCTCGGCGACCCGTTGTTGCTGGGCGGCATCGCGCTCGTCGTCGTCGGCTTCGCCTTCAAGGCGTCGGTCGCGCCGTTCCACCAGTGGACGCCCGATGTCTACGAGGGCGCGCCGACGCCGATCACCGCCTTCATGGCCACCGCCACCAAGGCCGCGGCGCTCGCGGTGCTGCTGCGGTTCTTCGACGTGGCCGTGATCGCCGAGCACAGCGACTGGGGGCCGGCGCTGGCGGCCCTGGCGACGGCGACGATCCTGATCGGCAACGTCGGCGCGCTCGGGCAGACCTCGCTGAAGCGGATGCTCGGCTTCTCGGGTGTCGCCCAGGCCGGGTACATGCTGTCCGGTGTCGTCGTCGCCACCAGGCTCGGCGTCTCCGCCACGACCCTTTACCTGATCGCCTACCTGTTCATGAACATCGCCGCGTTCGCCGTCGTGCAGGCTCAGGAGGTCTCGGCGGGTAACGACAGGATCAGCGGCCTGGCCGGCCTCGGTCGCCGCTCACCGGTGCTCGCCTGGGCGATCACGATCGCGATGCTCGGACTCGCCGGTATCCCTGGAACGATCGGCTTCATCGGCAAGTTCCAGCTGATCCACGCGCTGGTCGACGGTAACTACACGTGGCTCGCGATCATCCTCGTTGTCGGCGCGATGATCTCGCTCGGGTACTACCTGAGGGTCGTCGCGGCGGTGTGGATGTCGCCCGCAACCGCTCCCGCCGCCCCCGCGGCCGCGATGGCCGGAGCAGGTCCCGCCGGGACCGGTCCCGCAGCCCCCGGCGGCTACGCGCCGATCGCGGGCGGCTCGCCCGAGGCCGATGGGCTGCTTGGCTCCACGGGCGGCTCGTCCGGGTCCGGCGAGCCGCTGGATGCTGATGCCGCCTCGCAGCCGTACCCGGAGATCCTGCTGGTCGCGGCCGTGTTCGGCGCGCTCACCGTCATCTTCGGCGTGATCCCGGGGCCGGTGTTCACCTTCGCCGCGCACGCGGGCGCGGCGCTGACCGGGCTGCTTTAGCGCGCGCTAGACCTTGCGCCACTGCGGGACCCAGGCCCCGTCCTCTTTACGCTCGAAGTCCTGGAACAGGCTCGGCGCCTCCGCCTTCATCTTCTCGGCGACGAGGTCGAAGACCAGGCGCAGCTCCTCCTCGGCGCCAGGCGCCGTCCGCATCTCGATCACGTGCCGCAGGGTGCGCACGTTCGCGGTCCAGAGGATGTCCGTGCTCAGGCCGATCGGCGCGAGCCGGCGCAGCGCCGAGGTGATCTCCTTCTTGACGTGGAACGGCATCTCGCCCTTGTCGATGTCCAGCTGCTCGGCGGCGCTCAGCTGGAACTCCTCCAGCTGCTCCACGATGCTGATCACCTGGTCGCGCAGCGGCTCGAGCGCCGGCGGCACGCGGAAGCCGATGTCCGTGAGGCGCACGTAGCGCAGGCTCTCCTGGCTGAAGGCCGAGCCAGCCCGATGCCTGACAAGCTCGTGGGTTAAAACTCTTGAGACGTTGCGGAACGCGAAGCTGTAGTTGGCGTGCTCGAGCACGCTGCCGTGGGCGCTCTGCAGCACGTTCGCGAAGTACTGCTGCTGGTCAGTGCGGATCCGGGTGACGTTCGGGTTCAGGCCCGGCTCCCAGCTGCGGTAACACATGCGGCCGCCGAACTCGGCGAGCAGCTCACCGTCGTTCAGTGAGTCGCGCGCCTGCTCGCGCATGTCGAGCCAGGAGGCGCCACCGACCGACTCCAGGTAGGCGCGCATGCCCTCGACGTCGACCGACGGGCGGGCTACGAGGAAGACTTGTGGCGAGGTCTCGTGCACGGACTGCTGATAGAAGCGAACGCGGCGGACGAATGCGGTCTCGGCCGCCGCTTGTCATTTTCGGGATCAGACACGGGCTCGCTGCGGAACCTCGCGCGCGAGCAGAACCGCTATCGCTCCCAGCAGCGTGCCCGTCACGCTGCGCTGCCAGGCTGCCCACCGTGGCCGGCTCGAGATGAACGCGGCGATGGATCCTGCGGCCAGCACAACCAGCGCATTGACCGGCAGGCTGACCATGATCTGGATCGCGCCGAGGATGAAGCCCTGAGCGACGCGGTGGCCGGCCGCCGGGTCGATGAACTGCGGGATCAGGGCGAGGTACATGATCGCCGCCTTGGGGTTCAGCAGATTGGTCACGAGGCCCATCCGGAACAGCCGCCAGCCAGAGTCGGGGGCCAGCTGACGCGGTTCGAAGAGGCCCGCGCCGCCTGGGCGCAGCGTCTGAAATGCCAGGTATCCGATGTAGGCAGCGCCGATCGCCTTGAAGCCGATGTAGAGCCCGGGGACCAGAACGAACACGGCGGCCAGACCGAGATTGGCCATCAGCAGGTAGACGATGAACCCGGCCCCGGTGCCGGCGAGCGAGATCAGCCCCGCCCGGCGGCCCTGACTGATGCTGCGAGAAACCAGGTACATCATGTTCGGCCCGGGGGTCAGCACCATCCCGAGTGCGGTGAGGGCCATGCCGGCGGCTGCGGGTGGGGAGACGATCATCGGGTGGGACCGGGAGCGGAGAGAGGGGTGTCTGGTCTCACGACATATGTCTCAGTTGATATGTCCCTCATGTCTCGGGACATAGGTCGCACCTCGTGAAGCCTAGGGGTTGACCGGCGGTCGTCGCGAGGCCGAGCCCGGAGGGCG
>WQWK01000330.1 GCA_009785395.1 Conexibacteraceae bacterium | reverse complement strand
GGCGAGGTACTGGCGGGCGAACTCCCTGTTCTCACCGACATACGAGGCGACAACCCTCCGCAGACGGCCCGCACTGAGCAACAGGCCGAGCCCCCAATCATCCACACCCGCATTGTTGGACACCGCCTCCAACTCACCGACCCCCGCCTCAAGCAGCGCCCTGATCAGCACCGACGGGATCCCGCACAAACCGAACCCGCCAACCGCCAGGGTCGCGCCGGACGGAACTCGGCTCACTGCGTGCGTGGCCGAGTCGATCGTCTTATCCATGACGCAAGGCTATTTCAATTGCCTCGACGATCCGCTCCGGCGGGTCAGCGGCGACGGTGATCGCGTCCTCGTCCGGCCCCGGCCGCTCCAGCGTGGCCAGCTGCGAGTCGAGCAGGCCCGGCGGCATGAAGTGGCCCGTGCGGCCCGCCAGCCGTCGTCGCAGCTCGGCCTCCGGCACGTCCAGGTAGACGAACCGGACCCCGGGGCGCCGCAGGACGTCACGGTAACGGCGCGTGAGCGCCGAGCAGGTGACCACGCCGTGACGGCCGGATGCGAGCTCGCCGTCGATCCAGCGGGCGATCGCCTCGAGCCACGGCCGCCGGTCGGCGTCGTCGAGCGGCTCGCCCGACTTCATCTTGGCGATGTTCGCGGCCGGATGGAAGTCGTCGCCCTCGGCGAAATCCCAGCCGAGACGTTTGGCGAGGCGCGTGGCGACCGTCGACTTGCCCGAGCCCTCGACCCCCATGACGACCAGAACCTGGACACTCATGCGTCAATTGTCGTGACTGCGGCGGCGGGCGTGTCGCCGGGCGGGGGCGCGCCGCCGGCCGCGCCGATCCGCGCCGTCGCCACGGTGATCGCCAAGGTCAGAACCGGTAGGACCACGAGCGCGGCGCGCAGACTGCTGAGCCCGGCAAGCACCCCGATCAGCGGCGGCCCGCAGACGAAGCCCGCCCAGCCCATGGCCGAGACGACGGCGATGCCGACGCCGGTCTCGAGGCCGGGCAGCCGCGCGGCGGCCGTGAACAGGGTGGGGACGACCAGCGCGACACCGGCTCCAAGCGTGGCGAACCCCACGAGCGCCGGCGCCGCGCCACCGGTGACGAGCGCGATGGTCATGCCGGCCGTGGCGATCGCTGTCAGCAGCGGCAGCAGTCGCTGCTGCGGGACACGCTCGAGCAGGCGGCCGCCGCCGAGCCGCACCGCGGCCATCATCACGGCGAACGAGGCGTAGCCAAGCCCGGCCAGACCGGGGCCCACGTGGGCGCTGCCGCGCAGGTAGACGGCGGACCAGTCGGCGCTAGCGCCCTCACACAGCATCGCGGCGAACGCGACCGCGCCGAGCGCGGCCGCCGCCCGCGAGAAGCGCCGTGCCCTGGCGTGGGCTGAATGGACGCCCGCCGGCTGGGCGTCGCCGATCATGCTGGCGCTGAGCAACGCGGTCGCGGCCAGGACCGGCGCCGCCAGGACCAGCAGTTGTGGCGTCAGGCCGATGTGCAGCGCGACCGCGGCGGCGCCGACCCCGGCGCCGGTGAACGCGCCGATGCTCCAGGTGCCGTGGAAGAGCGGCATCAGCCGGCGCCCCTGCGCGTGCTCGACGGTCGTGGCCTGGGTGTTCATCGAGACGTCCAGTGAGCCCTGGAACGCCCCCCAGGCAAACAGCGTGACCGCGAGCAGCGCGGGGGTGCCCGCGATCCCGACGAGCGGACCGCCCGCGCAGTAGCCCACCACGCAGACCTGCACCATGCGGCGGCTGCCGAGCCTCGGAAGCAGCCTGCTCGTGATCAGCATCGCGCAGATCGCGCCGACCGGGGTGGACAGCAGGATCGTCCCGAGCGTGGTGACCGACAGCCCGAGCCGCGCCTTCACCTCCGGGATGTGGGCCGTCCAGGAGGCGAACAACATCCCGTGCGCGAGGAACGTGGCGAGCACCGCCGCGCGCTGGCGGGCGGACGCGCTCATCCCGTGAAGCACGTCAGGACTCAGGACTTGCGGGCGCGCGCGAGGCTGGCCTTGAGCGCGGCCATCAGGTCCGGTGCCGGCGCGGGCGCCGGTTCCTCGAGTGGCTCCAGCCTTGCGTGCGGGCTCCCCCGCTTGACCTCGATCAGCTCGAGCAGCCGCGCGCGGTAGTGGTCGGTGTAGCTCGCCGGATCAAAGCTCTGCGTCATCGCGTCGATGAGCTTCACCGCCTCGGTGACCTCGCCGCGCTTGGGCTCGCCCGTCGCGCCTGAGGGGATCGTGTCGATCTGCTCGGCCCCGCGCAGTTCGTCGGCGAACAGCATCGTCGTCAGCGACAGCAGCTCGTCGCGCTCGCGCACCGCCACGAGGTACTCGCTCGAGCGCAGCACGACCCGGCCGATCGCGACCTGGTTCGTGTGCGCCATCGCGTCGCGCAGCAGGCGGTACGCGCGTGTCGAGCCCTCCGCGTCGGACCCCGGCACGAGGAAGTACGGGTGGTCGAACTGCGCCGGGTCGATCGCGCCTGCGCTGACGAACTCCTCGATCTCGATCGTGTGCGTGCGCTCCGGCGCGGCCGCGGCGAGCTCGTCATCGCTCAGCGTCACCAGCTGGCCGTCGAGGTCGTATCCGCGGCCGATGTCCTCCCAGGAGACCTCCCGGCCGTCCGCCTCACACATGCGGTGGACCTGGATGCGCTCACCGGTCGCGGCATCGACCTGATGGAAGCGGACGTCGAGGTCACGGGTGGCGCTCACCATGCGCACCGGCACGGCGACCAGGCCGAAGCTGAGCGTGCCGTTCCAGATTCCCTGCGGCATCAGCGCGACCTCCCGCCCGTTCCGGCCCGCCCGCCCGTTGCGGCCCGGGGCTTTGCCGGGGCCGGCTTGCCGTCGGACTTGGTGGTCGCGGGCTTCGTGCGCCGCTTCGGCCTGGCGGCGAGGCTCGCCTCGAGCGCGGCCAGCAGGTCCGGTGTCGGCGCCGGCTCGGGCGCGGCAACCGCCGTGACATCCTCACCGGCGGCCTTCTGCCGGATCAGAGCCATGACCGCCTCGCGCTGACGGTCCTCGTGCAGCCCCGGCTGCCACTCGTCCGCGAGCGAGTCGACGAGCCGCTCGGCCATCTCGAGCTCGCGCGCGGTGGGCTCACGGGTCAGGGCGGGCAGATCGAGCGACGCGCTCGGAATGATCTC
>WQWK01000329.1 GCA_009785395.1 Conexibacteraceae bacterium | reverse complement strand
GGCCATCGGTCTCGCGGATCGAGTGGTTGCGCAGCACGCCCTCGAACGTCGCGCCGAGCTTGGTCAGCGCCGCACGTGAGCGTTCGTTGTCCTCGTAGGTGTCCCACTGGACGCGCACGCAGCGCAGCTCCTCGAATGCGTAGCGCAGCTGCAGGAACTTAGCCTCGGTGTTGATGCCGGTGCCCCACGCGGCTGGGGTCAGCCAGGTCCAACCGACCTCCAGCCTGCGGTCGTCTTCATGGACCTCGCAGAAGCTCGTGCTGCCGACGGGTGTGGCGGTCTCCTGGGAGATCGTGGCGAAATGGGCGTCGCCTCCCGGGACGCGAGCCGTCTGCAGGCAGCGTTCGAACCAGCGATCGAAGTCCTCGTCGCTGCGGCCGGGGTTGAACGACCAGTACTCCCAGATCTCCGGCGGTGAGGCCGCGGCGCGCAGACGGTCGTGATGCTCGGGCGCGAGCGGCTCCAGCGCCGCGATCTGCCCCACGAGCGTTGGCTGTAGGTTCCACATCTTGGTTATCGAGGCTACCGTTGGGCCAAACCGTGGCTATAGCAACGGTTTGGCCCAACGGTCCCGGTCAGCGGGCCGGGCCTGGCCGCACATAGAATCGCGCCAGTGAGCGGCGCCGGCCCGGATCAGGACCGCTGGTCATCACCGCAGGGCAACGTGACCGGCTTGGGGATCATCGCCTCCTACGGCGCCCGCTTCTGGACCTTGGTGATCGGACTTGGTGTGATCACCGGACTGGCGGCCGCGGGACTGGTCGGCCTGCTGCGCCTGGTCGAGCGGATCAGCTACGGGGTCGACAGCCCGACCCTGCTCGCCGCCGTGGAGGCATCGGCCCCCTGGCGGCGGCCGGTCGTTCTGCTCGTGGCGGCACTGATCGTGATCGTCGGCCTGCGTGTGCTCGGCCGTGCCTCGACCGGCGGCACCGAGGTGACGGAGGCGATCTGGCTGCGCTCGGGCCGGCTCGCGTTCTTCCCGAGCCTCGCCCGCGGCGTGCTCTCGATCGTGATCGTCGGCATGGGCGTCTCACTCGGCCGCGAGGCGGCGCCGCAGCTGGCGGGGGGCGCGTTCGCCAGTCGTGCCGCGGAGTGGCTCGCGGTGCCCGTGTGGCAGCGGCGCCTGCTGGTGGCCGCCGGCGCCGGCGCCGGCTTTGCGGCTGTCTACAACGTGCCGCTCGGGGGGATGCTGCTCACGGCGGAGGTGATGCTGGGAACGCTGGCGCTGCCGATCGTGCTGCCGACGATGCTGATGTGCGCGACGGCGACAGCCGTCGCCTGGATCTTCCTCGGCGACCAGACGATCTACCACATCACGACTGAGCACTTCCGGGCATCGGAGCTGGTCTTCGCGATCGTGATGGGGCCGATCATCGGGCTTGTCGCCACCGTTTGGGCGCGCCTGATCACCGCCGCCAACCGTAGCCGCCCGAAGGATGTGGGTCGCTGGTTCGCGCCGCTGATCGCGTTCGGCGTCCTCGGGCTGCTGGCGCTGCAGTATCCGCAGCTGCTGGGCAACGGACGCGGGATCGTGCAGCTGGGAATCGTCGGCAACATCAGCCTCGGGCTGCTCGTGGTGCTGCTGCTGCTGAAGCCGCTCGTCACCTTGCTCTGCGTCGCCTCGGGAGCGCCGGGTGGTCTGTTCACACCGACCTTCGCCGTCGGCGTGTTGCTCTCAGGCGTCGGCGGCGCGCTCTGGCTGCACATCTGGCACGGCGGCGCGCCCGGCGCCTACGCGCTGATCGGGGGCGCGGCGTTCCTGGCTGCGGCGATGCAGGGGCCGATCGCCGGTGTGGTGATCGTGCTCGAGCTGACGCGGAACTTCGACGCGCTGATCGTGCCGACGGTCGTGGCAGTCGTCGAGGCGACGGTGCTCTCGCGGCGGCTCAAGGCCTCCTCGATCTATTCGGCGCGGATGGGCTCCGGCGACGTGATGGCGGCCAGCCCGACCGCGAACGCGGCCTCGGTGGCAACCATCCTCGCGCTCGACGAGACGCTGCCGGATCTCACCCGGCAGGCTGACGAGCACCCGCCGGAGACCGGCGCCCGGTAACCTTCCAGGTCCGGCGGATCGCCCACTCGACCGCGGGCTTCGGCCCAGCCGGCGCCACGCGCCCCGCTTCGGCGGAGCGGCCAGTCCCGGTGGTCGGGAGTGTCACGCCGCCCAGGCAATTGGCACTCAATATCAGTCCTGGGACGTAGTAGTTCAGTGGCGATCTATGACCGGACTGCGTGGGGCCAGGCACTACGACCTGGCCCCACGCGTTCTTTGCGGGCGTTGTACGCATATGCGCATCAGAGCCGCGAGGAACAGCCCGGGGTGCCCTCGGGACGAAGAAATGCAGTGTGGAGGAGCGGGTCTGAAAGACTCCCGCGCATGAGCGACGAGTACGAGCATGACCACGAGCAGGGGCATGACAGCCCGGGGCACTCCGAGCATGACCATGATCATGACCACAATCACGATCACGACCAGGACCACGCGCTGATCGTCGACCGGCTGCCCGAGGGCGCCTGGGAGGTCGATCACGATGGCAGCGCGGTGCAGTTCAAGGCGCGCGGGCTGTTCGGGTTGCTTCCGGTTGCCGGTGTCTTCGAGCGCTTCAGCGGTGATCTGACGGTCGGCGCCGACGGCGCCGCCCACGGGCGGCTGGTCGTCGAGACGGCGAGCATCAACACCGGCATCCGCCGCCGCGACACCGACCTGCGCAGCCGCGCCTACTTCGACGCCGCCAACGCACCGGAGATGACATTCACGCTCGAGCGGCTCGATCCGAGCGGGTCCGACCACCTGAACGCAATCGGGACCCTTGGGATTCGGCAGGTCACGATCCCGCTCAGCTTTCCCGTCCAGGCGATCGCGCACGGCGACCACCTGCACCTGGAGGGGAGCGTGATCGTCGACCACGCCGCCGCCGGCCTGCGCTGGGCGAAGCCCGGCATGGTCACCAAGACGGCCCGCGCCGAGGTGGCGCTGACGCTCACACGCGCGAGCTGAGGGATCACGCCGGACGGGTGTCCCAGAGAAGCTCTCTGAGCCCGGTCGCCCGGCCCGCTGGCCGGGCGACCGCGGCGCGCGCCGACTCCTCGCTGCCCGCGAGTAGGAGCGTGTGCCGGGCGCGGGTGACCCCCGTGTAGAGCAGCTCACGCCCGAGCAG
>WQWK01000328.1 GCA_009785395.1 Conexibacteraceae bacterium | reverse complement strand
CGCGTCATCATCCACGGCCGCCGCGAGCTGGAGCGCGAACTGGTGAACGGCGTCCCGTGCACGACTGTTACGCAAACACTCCTTGATCTCGCCGCGACCGAGTCGCGCAAGCTCGTCCTCAGGTGTCTGGGCCA
This sequence comes from Conexibacteraceae bacterium, assembly GCA_009785395.1. Next base: position 3,025 of record WQWK01000328.1, on the reverse strand, counting down.
GCTCGACTACGAGCGCAAGCTGAGACCGGATGCGGTACGCGCGGCCTGCGGGTCGCCTTGGAACGGGAGCGCGGCCATGCTCGCGGCTCTGGACGCGTATGTGCCGCAACTCGCCCGCACGAAGAGTGAGCTCGAGGACGAATTCATATTCGTCTGCCAGCGCCACCACATCCCACTGCCCAAGGTCAACACGTATGTCCACGGCATCGAGGTGGACTGCCACTGGCCGGAGCTCGGACTGGTGGTGGAGCTCGACGGCGGCGGCAACCACAGCAGCGGCGCCCAGCGGCACGTCGATCGGCGCAAGGAGGTCAAGCTCCGCGCAAACGGGCTGACGGTCGTCCGGTACACGGAGGACCAGGTTTTCAGGACGCCCGCGGAGGTTGCGGCGGACACGCTCGCCCAACTGGAGCAACGCCGAGGGCTCGCGTAAATATCCTTTCCGGCATGGACGCGCTCGCGTTTGAGCACCATCTGACCTCGCCGCAGGGTGAGGGGCACACGCCCGCCGACGCCTTCACGGTGACCTTCGGCGGCGGTGAGTGTTGCGACGAGGTCACGTTCAGCATCCAGACCGACGGCACCCACGTGACCGACGCCGGCTTCAGCGCCAATGGCTGCGGCGCGTCGCATGCCGCCGCCTCCGCGGCCGTGACTTTGGTCCGGGGCCGTTCGCTTTTAGAGGCCGCTCGGGTCGGCGCCGCCGAGATAGTCGAGGAACTGGGCGGGCTGAGTCCGGCCAAGCTCCACGCGGCCGATGTCGCCACCAACGCACTCGCTCGTGCGTTGGGGGCGGCAGCGCGCTCGCTTGGAGCACTCACACCAGACCCGACCCGAACACTCATCGCGATGTCGGGCGGCGTGGACAGCAGCGTCGCCGCGCTGCTGTGCGCGCGCGAAGGCGAGGCAATCGCGGTCACGCTCGAACTCTGGGCCGACAGCGAGAACGACGCCGAGGCGAGCTGCTGCTCGTCGAGCGCGGTCTCCCAGGCCCGCAACCTCGCGCACTCGCTCAGCCTGCCGCACTTCACGCTCGATCTCCGCGCGGAGTTCAGAAAGGGAGTCGTCGAGCCGTTCATCGCCGCCTACGCGGCCGGGGAGACCCCGAACCCGTGCGTCGGCTGCAACGGCCACGTGCGACTCGACGCGATGCTCGAGTTCGCCGATCGCATCGGCGCCGCGACGCTGGCGACCGGGCATTACGCCCGCGTGCAGGACGGCCTGCTGAAGCTCGCCGCGGATCCGGCCAAAGATCAGACCTACATGCTGGCCGCGCTCGCGCCCGAGTCCCTGGCGCGCATGCGCTTCCCGCTCGGGGAGTACGAGAAGCCCCAGGTCAGGGAGATCGCGGCGCACGCCGGCCTGCCGGTCGCCGCCAAGGCTGACTCGCAGGATCTGTGCTTCCTGGCCGGCACCTCACGCGGGCGCTTCCTCGAGCGCCACGGCGGGATCGCGCCGCACCGCGGCCAGGTTGTCGACACCGGAGGCAACGTGCTCGGCGAGCACGACGGCCACGAGCTGTTCACCGTCGGCCAGCGCCGCGGCCTTGGCATTTACGCGAGCGAGGCACTGTACGTCCTGGACAAGGACGCCGACGCCAACCGGGTGGTGGTGGGTCCGCACGAGCGCCTGCTGACCAGCCGGGTGCGCGTGCGTGGCGCACGCCTGCATCGTGAGGGCGCCCGCGTCGACCGCGTGAAGCTGCGCTACCGCGCCAGGCCGCTGGCCGCCCGGCTCGCGGACGCACCTGCCGCCGGGCGTCACCGCGAGCTCACGCTGGAGCTTGACGAGCCGGTCACCGGCGCCGCGCCCGGCCAGCTCGCCTGTCTGATGGACGGCGAGCTGATCGTGGGCTGGGGAACGATCACGCGCTGACCGTCTCGCCGGGCTCCGCCGCCACCAGCCTGTCGCTGATCCCGTAGCCCATGAAGGCCGACCGGACCTCGTCGAGGCCCTGGGTGAAGTGAGTCCAGCCCTCGTAGTGCACCGGCACGACGGCGCGCACACCGAGTGTCTGCGCGGCGATCGCAGCCCGCTCGCCCGACAAGGTCAGGTAGGCCCCGTCGAAGCGGTGCGGGATCTGCACCGCGCCGACGAAAAGCACGGCAACGTCGATCGGACCGAGATGCTCGCCGATCGACGCGACGACATCGACCGACGCGTTGTCACCGGCCACGTAGACCGTGTCGTCGCCCTCGCGGGCGAGCACGAAGCCGATCACCGGACCGGTCACGGGCTCCGCTCCCGGCGGCCCGTGCAGCGCCGGCACGGCCGTGATCGTGACCGCGCTGACGACGACGCTCGACCATGGCTCGAGCCCGGTGACGTTCCCGTCGCCAAGGCGCTCGGCGCCCGCGACGGTGCTCAGCACGCGCCCCGCGCCAGGCAGGAACTCACGCCCCGCGGGGTCGAGGTTGTCGGCGTGATGGTCGTGTGAGAGCAGCACCACGTCGACCGGCTCGATCGCCGCCGGCGCGAGGGCGGGCGCCGTCGTCTTCACGAGTCCGTCGTACTCCCCGGGCGGCGAGAACGTCGGGTCGGTCAGCCAGCGCAGCCCCGCGTACTCGATCAGGGCGGTCGGCCCGCCGATAACGGTGACCCTCACCACGGGCCGCATCCTAACGTCGCGCCATACACTCACCGCAAATGGCGATGACGTCCGACCAGATCCGCGACACCTTCCGGGAGTTCTTCGAGCAGCACGGGCACCTGGCGCAGCGTGGCGCCTCCCTGATCCCGCCTCCCAACGACACCTCGGCGCTGTTCATCGTCGCCGGGATGCACCCGCTGAAGGCGTACTTCGCGGGGACCGAGCAGCCGCCGGCCAAGCGACTGACCACGTGCCAGCCGGCCTTCCGGACGGTCGACATCGAGAACGTCGGCATGACCGCACGCCACCTGACGATGTTCGAGATGCTCGGCAACTTCAGCTTCGGCGACTACTTCAAGCGCGAGGCGATCCAGTTCGCGTGGGAGCTGTCGCGCGAGGGCTTCGGCCTCAACGAGGACGACATCTGGGTGACGG
>WQWK01000327.1 GCA_009785395.1 Conexibacteraceae bacterium | reverse complement strand
GACTTGTTGTAGAACAGCACCACCGGCTGCGTACCACGCATCGGGATGCCGTAGTAGTTGCCGCCGATCTCGGCTGCCTTCATGATCGAGGGCAGGAAGCTCGACTTCAGCTTCGGATCCGACTTGAACATGCTGTTCAGCGGCATCAGCAGGCCGGCCTTCTGGAACTGCGCGATCGAGCCGCCGCCCCAGTTGAAGAACACGTCAGGCGCGGCGCTCGTGCTCATGATCGTCTGCAGCTTGGCCTGGTAGTCGGCGCCCGGAATCGTGTTCAGGACAGCCTTGACCTTGTGGCCCTCAGCGGTCTTGTTGTACTGCTGCACCGCCCACTTCTCGACCGAGTTCTGCGAGTCGCCATAGACGAGGATGTTGATCTTGCCGGCCGGACGGCCCGAGGCCGCGTGCGCGACCTTGGCCGAGCTTGCGCCGGCGCCGAGCGCCACAACAGCCGCACCGGCCGCCATCGCGCTGACAGTGGTCACGGCTCCACGCCGCCACCAATTACGGGAACTGCTCATATGAGGGTCTCTCCTCTCCGAAAAGTTTCGATATATTTACCGAAATGTACGTCTGCGGCGCGAGGCTAGCGCCCCACCCCGTAGGCTGTCAACAGTTGTAGACCAGACCGACTGTTTAGGTTTCTTAACAGGCGGGATAATGAGAAGAACGCAATGAGCCAGTCACAATTTGAGCCGCAAGGCGAACATCGGATCACCCTGGCGGACATCGCGGCGGAGGCCGGGGTGTCGCTTGCGACCGTTTCGAAAGTCCTCAACGGCCGCTCCGATGTATCGGCCACGACACGTGCGCGTGTCGAGCGCCTGGTGCACGGCCACGGCTACCTGCGCCGCGCCCCCGGAGCCGGCACCGGAATCGCCCGCATGCTCGAGCTCGTCTTCCATGAGCTCGACAGCGAGTGGGCGATCGAGATCATCCGCGGCGTCGAGCGCGTCACGCGCGACGCCGGGGTCAGCGTGATCCTGACCGAGAGCGGTGACCGCCACAGTCCCGGCGACGCCTGGGTCGACGGCGTCCTGCGCCGGCGCCCGATCGGCGTCGTCCTGGTGTTCTCAGACCTCGACCCGGTCGAGAAGCACAAGCTGCGCAGCCGCGGTGTCAACTTCGTCGTCGTCGACCCCGCGGACGAGCCCGAGCCCGACGTCGCGTCGATCGGCTCGGCCAACTGGTCGGGCGGCCTCGCCGCCGCCCAGCACCTGATCAACCTCGGGCACCGGCGCATCGGGATGATCAGCGGCCCCACGGACATGCTCTGCTCGATCGCCCGCGTCGACGGCTACCGCTCCGCGCTCGAGCGGGCCGGCATCCAGTTCGACCCCGCGCTCGTGCGGGCCGGAGACTTCCATGTCGCCGGCGGGCGCCAGGCCGCGATCGAACTGCTCGACCTGCCCGAGCCCCCCACGGCGATCTTCGCCGGCAGCGACCTGCAGGCGCTGGGGCTCTACGAGGCGGCGCGGCCGCGCGGGATCAGGATCCCCGAGGACCTCTCGGTCGTGGGCTATGACGACCTGCGCATCGCCCGCTGGGTGGGCCCGCCGCTGACCACGATCCGCCAGCCGCTCGCGGAGATGGCCGAGACCGCGGCCCGGATGCTGATCGGCTGGGCGGACGACCCGGAGGCACCGGTGAACCAGCGCTTCGACCTGGCCACGAGCCTGATCGTGCGTGAGTCGACGGCGCCGCCCGGCGCGGCGTCGCCCGGCGGGCGAAGCAGCGGCGAGCCCGCCGAGGAAAAATGATCGTGCACCCTCCTCCGTGGTGTAGGCCCGGGAAGCGATCGCCGTGGGTGACTCCGGGCCGGCACCCCCTACGCGCCTGGAGTGGGCCGCTTAAGGCTGCTTCCTTCCGGACCTGACCTGGTTCACGGGTCTCCATCGCTTTGGGACCAGTCCATCATTGCCACCCGCAGGATGCTTGCCGCGGACTTTCACCCCTCGGGAGGGGATTCAGCCCCGCTTGAGCGGATTGCGAGTTACAGGGCACCGCTAGCGCCCCGCCTAGCACGATCGCTCTGGATCTTAGAGGCCCTCACGAAATGTGCGACCGAACCAGCCGCCCGCGCTGCCGAACCGGCCGCCGCGCACGATTCCGGGTAGCGCTCCCGTTACTCTGAGCATCATGGCCATCGGCGTTGTAGGTCTCGGATATGTGGGACTCCCGCTCGTCGTCGCGTTCGCGCAGGCGGGCGAGGATGTGATCGCGGTCGACATCGACCAGCGCAAGATCGACGCGCTGATCGCCGGCGAGTCCTACATCGAGGACATCCCGTCGGCGGTTCTGCAGGGCGTGCTGAACCGCGTTCACGCCACGACCCATTTCGACCCGCTAGCCGGCGCCGAGGCGATCATCATCTGCGTCCCGACCCCGCTCACGGACAATCGCGAGCCGGACCTGGGCCCGCTCAAGGCCTCCGCGGAGGCGGTCGCGCGCGTGGTCAGAGCCGGGCAGCTCGTCGTGCTCGAGTCGACCACCTATCCGGGGACCACCCGCGAGCTGCTGGTGCCCGCGCTCGAGCGGCACTCGTCGCTGAGCGCCGGGTTCGACATCAACGTGGCGTTCTCGCCCGAGCGCGTCGACCCGGGCCGCACCGATTACACCCTGCGGAACACGCCGAAGGTGATCGGCGGGATCACCGAGACCTGCGGTGACCGCGCCGCCGAGCTCTACGGGCGCGTGTGCGACCAGATCGTGCGCGTCTCCACGCCGGAGGCGGCCGAGCTCACGAAGCTGCTCGAGAACATCTTCCGCTCGGTGAACATCGCGCTCGTCAACGAGCTCTCGATCCTCGCCGAGCGCATGCACATCGACATCTGGGAGGTCATCGAGGCCGCGGCCACCAAGCCCTACGGCTTCATGCGCTTCGAGCCCGGCCCGGGCATGGGCGGCCACTGCCTCCCGGTCGATCCCTTCTACCTGACCTGGCGCGCGCGCGAGTTCCAGATGTCCACCGAGTTCATCGAGCTCGCGGGCAAGATCAACCAGCAGATGCCCTACCACTGCGTCGAGCGCATCGAGCTGGCGCTCAACGACGTCGCGAAGCCGATCAAGGGCTCGAAGATCGCCATCCTCGGCGTCTCCTACAAGGGCGGCATCGGCGACATGCGCGAGTCGCCGGCCCTGAAGATCATCGAGATGCTGATCGCGCGCGG
>WQWK01000326.1 GCA_009785395.1 Conexibacteraceae bacterium | reverse complement strand
GGCGACCTGGCGCACGCCGAGCTGCTCGCCTTCCCGCTGATCTTCCTGCTCTCGTTGATCTTCTTCCGGTCGGTCGTGGCGTCGCTGCTGCCCCCGCTGCTCGGCGGACTCGCGATCCTCGGCACCTTCTTCCTGTTGCGGGTCGTCTCGACATTCACCGACCTCTCCGTGTTCGCGGTGAACCTGACGACCGGGCTGGGGCTCGGGCTGGCGATCGACTACAGCCTGTTCATCGTCTCGCGCTACCGAGAGGAGGCCGTCCGCGACGGCTACGGCCCCGAAGCGCTGCGCCGGACGCTCCGGACCGCCGGGCGCACCGTGCTGTTCAGTTCGGTGACCGTCGCGGCCTCGGTGGCCGCGCTTGCGATCTTCCCGCAGCTGTTCCTGTACTCGATGGGGATCGCGGGCGCGATCGTCGCGCTGCTGGCGGCGACGCTGGCACTGACCGTACTGCCGGCGCTGCTCGCGGTGCTCGGCCCGCGCGTCGACGCGCTCTCACTTCCGCGGCTGCGGCGCGCTGCGCAGCGCGACGCCCGGCCCGCCCGCAGCGGGGCCTGGTACCGCCTCGCGCAGTTCGTCACCAGGCGGCCGGCCCAGGTCGCGGTCGCGAGTGCCGCGGTGCTGATCGCGCTCGGCATCCCGTTCTTCACGCAGATCAGGTTCATCTCCGCTGACGCGCGGGTGCTGCCCGCAAGCGCGAGCGCCCACCAGGTCCAGACCGCGCTCGACGCGCACTTCCCGCCCAACCGCACCTCGCCGCTCGAGGTGGTCGTCGGGGCGCCGGCGTCCTCACCGGCGGTGCGGTCGCTCAGCAAGCGGATCGCCCGGCTGCCGGGTGTGTCGGCGGTCGCGCCCGCGCAGGCGGCGGGCCGGGGGACGGCCCTGCTCGAGGTCGCGCCGGTGCACGGTCCGCTGACCGCCAGCACCGAGCAGCTGGTGCGAAACGTGCGTGCCATCCGTACGCCGTACTACCTCGGCGTCGCCGGGGAGACCGCGTCGTATCTCGACCTTGAGCACAGCCTCGCTGCTCACCTTCCGGCCGTGCTCGCCGTCGTCGTGGCCGCCACGCTGATCGTGCTGTTCCTGATGACGGGCTCGGTCGTGCTGCCGATCAAGGCCGTCCTGATGAACGCGCTCAGCCTCAGCGCCGTGTTCGGGATCCTCGTGCTGATCTTCCAGCACGGCAACCTCCAGGGACTGCTCGGCTATCGCAGCGTCGGCGCGCTCGACGCGACCCAGCCGATCCTGCTGTTCGCGATCGGCTTCGGGCTCGCCACCGACTATGGCGTGTTCCTCCTGGCTCGGATCAAGGAAGCACGCGACGCCGGCGCAGCCAACTCGGAGGCGGTCGCGCTGGGGCTCGAACGGACCGGGCGGATCGTCACCTCCGCGGCGCTGCTGTTCGCGGTCGCCGTCGGAGCGTTCGCGACCTCACAGATCGTGTTCATCAAGGAGCTCGGGGTCGGCACCGCGCTCGCCGTTCTGATCGACGCCTCGATCGTCCGCGCCCTGCTCGTGCCGTCGCTGATGGGGCTGCTCGGCTCCGCGAACTGGTGGGCGCCGCGACCTCTGCGCCGCATGTACGAACGGATCGGCCTGCGCGAGGCGGCGGTGGAAGCGGCGTGAGCGCGGATGCTGAGGATGTCGTCGTCGAGGTCTCCGGGCTGCGCATGTCCTACGGCGGCGCCGAGGCGATCCGCGGCATCGACCTGCGGGTGTCGCGCGGCGAGATCTTCACCTTTCTCGGGCCCAACGGCGCGGGCAAGACGACCACCGTCGAGGTCCTCGAAGGCCACCGCAAACGCACCGCCGGCGATGTCCACGTGCTCGGCGAGGATCCCGGACAGGCCGACCGCCGGTGGCGCTCGCGGGTTGGCGTGGTGCTCCAGACCTCGCGAGTCGAGCCGCAGCTGACGGTGCGGGAGTGTCTGGAGCTCTACGCCGGGTATTACCCCGCGCCGCGGTCGGTGCAGGAGGTGATCGAGCTCGTCGGCCTGAAGAAGCGCTCGGAGGTGCGCTGTGGGCAGCTGTCCGGGGGCCAGCAGCGGCGAGTGGACGTCGCGCTGGCGTTGATCGGCGACCCCGAGCTGGTGTTTCTCGACGAGCCGACCACGGGCTTTGACCCCTCGGCCCGCCGCTCCGCGTGGGAGATGATCGACGGACTGCGTCGGCTCGGCAAGACGATCTTCCTGACCACGCACTACATGGATGAGGCCGAGGCACTCGCGGACAGGATCGTCGTGCTCAGGGCCGGGGAGATCGTTGCCGAGGGAACGCCCGCCACGCTCGGTGGTCGCGACCGAGCCGCGTACCAGATCACGTTCACCCTGCCGGCCGGGGTCCCGATCGGCGAGCTCCCGGCTGACGCGGGGATGCCGAGTGCGCTCGGCGAAGCCGGCAAGCTGATGATCGAGAGCGAGCGGGTGATGCCGGCACTGCGGGCGCTGTCGGGCTGGGCGATCGAGCACCGCTACGAGATCCCGGACCTGCTGGTGCGCCGGCCGGCGCTCGAGGATGTGTATCTCGGATTGACCGACCCGCCCAGATGAGCAGTTCGAGTCTCGCCTCCGAACACGTACGCCGACCCACGCGGATCGGCGACGCTCGCCTCGTCTCGCACCAGTTGCGCTACGACCTGTTGGGCGTCTGGCGGGATCCGCAGAGCCGCTTCTTCACGATCATCCTGCCGCTGATCTTCCTGGTCCTGCTGACCTCCCTGTTCGGCAACCACACGGTCCACGTCGATGGCCGCGCGATCAGGGCCTCGACCTACTACGTGCCAGGAATCGCCACCCTGGGGATCATCGCCACCGCGTTCGTGAACCTGGTCATCACGATCACGGGCCAGCGCGAGAGCGGGGTGCTCAAGCGGCGCCGGTCCACCCCGGTGCCCGCCTGGGTGCTGATCGCGAGCCGCGCGCTCGCCTCCGCGATCCTCGCAAGCGCGATCGTCGCCGTGATCGTCGCGATCGGCCGGGTCGCCTACGGCGTGCACCTCCCGAGCTCGACGCTGCCCGCGTTCGCGCTGGCGGTCATCGTCGGTGCCGCGGTCTTCTGCTGTCTGTCGTTCGCCGCGGCGAGCTTCATCCGCAACGAGAACTCGGCGCAGCCGACGATCCAGGCGATCATCCTGCCGCTGTACTTCATCTCCGGCGTGTTCGTCCCCCGGGACCAGCTG
>WQWK01000325.1 GCA_009785395.1 Conexibacteraceae bacterium | reverse complement strand
GGCCACAACGTGCTCGACGCGATGCGCGCGGCCCGCGAGCTGCTCCCGAACGAACTGCCCGCGCACGCCCCGGCCGCGATCACGGGCTACTCGGAGGGCGGCACCGCCGCCGCCTGGGCGGCGCAGCTGCAGCCGTCATACGCTCCCGAGCTGACGCTCGCGGGGGTCGCCGCGGGCGCCGCGGCGGCGGACATCGAGCTCGCCGGGCCGACGCTCGACGGCAGCTTCTTCTCGTTCTTCCTCGCCTATGGCGCGATCGGCTTCGCGGCCGCGTACCCGGAGCTCGAGCTCGATCGGCACCTGACGGCGGACGCGAGCAAGATGTTCGCGGCGCTGCGTCACACGAATGTCCTGCAGGCGGCGGTGCACGGCCCGCGGTTCGCCCGCAGCGCCGACCTCAGCGATCCCAACGTGCTCGAGCTGCCCGAGTGGCGCGCGCGCCTGCGCGAGAACCGCCTCGGCGGCGTGGCGCCGCAGACGCCGGTGCTGCTGCATCACGCTCGCCACGATCAGATCGTCGCCTTCGAGCACAGCGAGCAGCTGCTCGACGACTGGCTCGAGCTCGGCGCCGACGTGAGCCTGCACATCACGCGCGGCGGCTTCGACCACATCAGTGGCGCGGTCGCCGGCCTGCCGGTGGCGCTCGATTGGCTGTCGGGGACGCTTTCCCCCCGGCTGGGGGGCGGGCGGCGGCCCGCGCGTACCCCGCTGCGCGCCGTTGCGTAGGGTAGGCACCGATGAACACCGCCCTTCTGTTCCCTGGCCAGGGCAGCCAGACGGCTGACATGCGCGATCAGGTCGCGCGGGTGCGGCCCGATCTGCTGCAGCTGGTGGCCGAGGCCGTCGGCGAGGACCCGTTTCCGCGCGTGGACGACGGCACCGCATACGCCCAGCCCGCGATCTTCTGCGCGAGCCTCGCCGGCTGGTGCGCGCTCGACCGCCCGGTGCCCGAGTTCACCGCCGGCCACTCGTTGGGCGAGCTCGGGGCGCTGGTCGCCGGCGGCGTACTCAGCGAGCGCGACGGCATCCAGCTCGTGGCGCTGCGCGGGCGGCTGATGCAGGAGGCGGGGGAGGCAGGCGGTGACGGCGGCATGATCGCGCTGCTCGGCGGCGACGCCGCGGAGCGCGCCGACGAGGTCGCCGCCCCGCACGGGCTCTCAGTCGCCAACGACAACTCGCCGCAGCAGGTCGTCCTGTCGGGGCCGCGCTGCGCGTTGCCCGCCGCCGAGCAGACGGCGCGCGAGCTCGGCCTGCGGGCGATGATCCTGCCTGTCACGGGTGCGTTCCACTCGCCGATGATGGCCACCGCGGTCCCGGAGTTCGAGCGCGCGCTGGCGGGCGTGGAGCTACACGCCGGCAACGGCAGCACTGTGATCTCGGCCGTGACCGCGGAGCCGTTCGATGACGTGCGGGCGCGGCTCGTGCAGGCGCTGACCGGTCCGGTGCGCTGGCGCGAGGTGCTGCTGGCTCTGCACGCGCGCGGCGTCACGCGGTTCGTCGAGGTCGGGCCCGGCAAGGTACTGAGTGGCCTCGCCAAACGGACGTTGAAGGATGTGGAGCTGGTGAGTGTCTGAGTCCGCGGCCGGCACGGCCACGCCCCCGGCGTGGCCACCCGCGGGCTGCGCGCTCGTGACCGGCGGCTCGCGTGGGATCGGCGCCGCGGTCGCGCGCGGCCTGGCGGCCGACGGCTGGCCCGTCGTCGTCAACTACAACTACAACGCCGGCGCCGCCGCGGAGGTGGTGGCCGCGATCCAGGCTGCGGGCGGGCGCGCGTTCGCCGTCCAGGGTGACGTCTCCGATCCGGGGGCGCCCGACGCGGTCTTCGCTGCCGCCGAGGAGCACTTCGGCGCGCCGGTGCTCGCGCTGGTGAACAACGCCGGGATCACCCGTGACAACCTCGCGCCGTCGCTCAGCGACGCGGAGTGGGCGGCGGTGATCGACACCAACCTGACGCCGGTTTTCCGCTTCACGCGGCGGGCGCTGAAGTCGATGATGCGCGCGCGGGTGGGGCGGATCGTGAACCTCGCCTCGGTCAGCGGGCTGCGGGCGAACCCCGGCCAGAGCAACTACGCGGCCGCGAAGGCCGGGGTCATCCAGTTCACGCGCACCGCCGCGGTCGAGGTCGCGCGGCGCGGCGTCACGATCAACGCGGTCGCGCCCGGCTTCATCGAGACCGACATGACGGCTGAGGTGATCGGCCCCGAGATTCTCGGCGCGATCCCCGCCAAGCGCGCCGGGACAGCCGAGGAAGTCGCCGCTTGCGTACGCTTCCTCGTGTCGCAGCAGGCGGGTTACGTGACCGGCGCCGTGCTTTCAGTCGATGGCGGGCTCGGCGCCTGACCAGATTGCCGGGAGCGCACCCGGCCACCCCGATAGCTTGAACCACTAAGAAGAGGACGTACTAGCCATGAGTGCAGTGACCAAGGAGCAGGTGCAGGAGCGCGTAACCGAGGCGCTCGCCAGCTTCGGCCCCGATGCCAGTGAGATCACGCCGGACGCGACTTTCGAGGAGCTGGACATCGACTCCCTGGACCTCGTCGAGCTCGCGCAGATCGTCGAGGACGAGTACGGAGTCGTGCTCAAGGGCGAGGACATGAAGGAGCTCAAGACCGTCGGTGACGCGGTCGAGCTGATCACCGAGCGCGCCGCTTAGGCTGTGCAGATTGGAGGGGCGCCGATGACGGACAAGCGTCGAGTCGTAATCACAGGAATCGGCGCGGTCACCCCGCTCGGGGTCGGCGCGCGCCAGCTGCACGAGCAGTGGTCGCGTGGCGTGAGCGGGATCAGCGAGAAGGACGGACTGACGGAGGGCGCGGCGCAGGCCGGCGGCTTCTGCGAGTCCTTCGATGCCGCCGAGCACCTGTCCGTCAAGGAGGCGCGGCGCCTGGACCGCTTCGCGCAGCTGGCGGTTGTCGCTGCCGACGAGGCGGCCGCCGACGCGGGCTTTGCGGGCGGACTGCCCTATGACCCGATGCGGATCGGTCTGATCATGGCCACCGGCATCGGCGGCTTCACGACCGTGCAGGCGAACCTCGACGCGATGCGCGAGAAGGGCGCGGGCCGGATCTCGCCGCTCGGGATCCCGATGTACATGCCGAACGCGGCCGCCGCCGCGATCTCGATGCGCCACGGCATCCAGGGCCAGGCGTTCGCGGTTGCGTCCGCGTGCGCCTCCAGCGGGC
>WQWK01000324.1 GCA_009785395.1 Conexibacteraceae bacterium | reverse complement strand
GAGTTGCTCGACGCCCCCACGCGCGCCGGCATCACGCTCACCGAGAGCTGCGCGATCCTGCCGGGCTCCTCGGTCAGCGGCCTGTACTTCTCGCACCCGCAGTCACGCTACTTCGGCGTCGGCCGGATCGGCTCAGACCAGCTCGAGGACTACGCCGCGCGCAAGGGCTGGTCGCTCGAGGAGGCGCGCCGCTGGCTCGCGACGCTGCTCGACGGCGACAGCTGAGGACCAGGCGAGCCTAGGCGTCGATCAGCCGGAAGCTGACCTCACGCTGGGGGTCGGAGACACTCCAGCCGTCGCGTTCGCGCCAGCGGATCCGGGTGCCGTCGGCCAGTCTTGTGGCCGCCCGCCCGCTTTGCGGGCGGCCCCACAGAGTCGCTTCCAGGGGACGGTCGGGCTCGGGGGTGTCACCGAGCCCCTGGGCGACGTGCTCGGCCGGGTAGGTGACGATGATCGAGCCGGCCCGCATCCACACGGGGATCTGGTGCAGGGGCGCGGGGGCGATCACCTCGCGGCCGCCGCTGATGCGCTGCTCTGACCAGGCGTCGATCCAGTCGCCGCGGGGGAGCTGCACCTCGCGCTCGCGGGCGCCGTCGTCGAGTACGGGCGCGACCCACATCGACGGGCCGTAGCCGTAGGCGTCGCGCAGCACCCAGCCGCGCGGGTCGCCCGGGTCGATCAGGCACAGCGGGCGGATGATCGGCAGGCCGGTGCGCGCGGCCGTGTCGGCGGCGGCGCGGACATAGGGGACGAGCTGTTCGTGCAGGTGCACGAAGGTGCGGTAGCTCTCGACCATGCGCTCGCCGTAGTTCCATGGCTCGTGCGCGAAGCGCGAGTGCGCCTGCATCAGCGGCGTGAAGCAGCCGAACTGCAGCCAGCGCTCGAGCAGCTCGGGCGGGCAGCGCTCGACGAGGCGGTGCCCGAGGTAGCCGCCGACGTCATGGGACCAGTTGGAGATGCCGCTGGCCGCCGCCGAGAGCGTTGCGACCACGAGCGCCCGCAGCGACCAGAAGTCCGATGCCTGGTCGGCGCCCCAGGTGTGGCCGGTCGCGTGCTGCCCGATCCAGCCGGAGCGGCCGAAGACGACGCCGGCGCCGGGGTGGACCTCATCGAGCGCGCGCTGCAGGCTCTGGCGGTGCAGGCCGCCGAGGTGCCAGGCGGCCTCGCCGCCGAGGCGGCCGTCGGCGAGATAGACCTCGTCCTGCAGGTAGTAGCCGTCGCCGTCGTCCATCTTGATGCCCTCAACGCCCTGGCGGAGCACCTGTTTGACCTGCTCGCGCCACCACTGCTCGGCGGCGGCGCTGGTGAAGTCGACGAGCGAGCCGGTGCCCATCCACCACTGCCCTACCCAGGGCGCGTCGGTGCCGGGCCGCTTGACGAAGTGGCCGGCCGCCGCCCCGGGCTCGTAGTTGGGCGCGGGCTCGCGATGCAGGCGGTCGGACTCGGGTTGCGGCGGAATCTGGCCGTCGCGCGAATCGAGGTTCACCCAGGGGGTGCACCACAGGACGGTGCGTACCCCGTCGGCGCGCATCGTGCCGATCATCTCCTCGGCGTCCGGGAGCTGGTGGGGGTTGATCTCCCACGAGTTGTATTGCGTCGCCCAGGGCGAGTCGATCACGATCGCGTCCAGCGGGATCTCGTAGCGGCGGAAGCCGTAGAAGTCGTCGAGGACCGCCTCGCGGTCCTCGTGCACGTCGCGGCTCTTCCAGAAGCCGTAGCCCCACTCCGGGAGCAGTTGGGGGAAGCCTGTCTGCCGGCAGAGCGCCCGTAAGCGCCCTGCCGGCGTTGACTGGCACATGAACTCCAGCTCCAGAGGGCCGCCGAGCGCGCGCGTCGAGACCGAGGTGCGGTCGCTGGACATGTCGAAGCGCGTGCCGTTGGCGTAGGTGCGGGCGAGCACGCCGTAGCCGCGGCTGGAGAGCATCCACGGGACCGGGGCGCAATCGCCCTGGGGGATGCCGCCCTCGGCGAGCATCTCGGGCGGGCAGTCAGGCCCGGTGTAGCGGCGGTCGGCGCCGAGCTGCACGGCGCGGCCGCGCTGGTCGAGCTCGGTGCCGTGGCGGGCGCCGAGCCCGACGAAGTGCTCCTCGCTGCGGCGGTCCCAGTCGATCGCGAGCCGCAGCGGCGTGCCGTCGGCCTCCAGCTTCAGGCTGAAGCGGAGATCGGCGTGAAGGGTCAGTGTGAACTCGCCTCGCCTGCCGCCTTCGAACACGAGGCTCGCCTGGACGGTCGTGTCTGAGGTCTCGGCGACATTTGCGCGCATGGCGCGCTCGTGGGGCGCGAGCTCCTCACTCGCCACGACTCCTTCCGTGAACTGGACGAAATGGTCGTTGACGGTGCCGTCGGCGACCCACGCGGAGGCGTTTCTGAGCATGCGGCGGCCGGAGCGGCGGATGGTGAAGCTGAAGGGCCGTAACCAGATCTCGGCGCTGAGCTTGCCCTGCTGGAGTGTCAGGTCGGGGGTCGCAGCGGCGTCCGGCATGAGCCCAGAATGGTTCGACATGCAGGCGTTTCTTCCCAGCACTTCACTGGAACTTCACAGCGAAGGCCCCTGAACTTCACATGCCTGGGCGTCGATTGGGTGAAAACTTGCACCATGCTGCCAGAGAACCTGAACCCAGATCTGCGCGTGAGCCGGGCGGACATGCACGTGCACTCGACCGCATCGGAGATGTCGAAGCTCGGGATCCAGCGCTCCGTGAGCCTGCCCGAGTGCGCGACCGAGCCCGAGGAGGTCTACGAGCTCGCCAAGCGGCGCGGCATGGACTTCGTGACGATCACCGACCACGACACGATCGCCGGCGCGCTCGCGATCGCGCACCTGCCGGGCGTGTTCGTCTCCGAGGAGCTGACGGTCTGGTTCAAGGGTGAGCCGCAGGCCGTGCACGTGCTCTGTTACGGGATCACGCCCGAGGACCACGAGTGGCTGCAGGCGCACAACAACAGCGTCGAGGAGTGCGCCGAGTACCTGAACGACCGCGAGCTCACCGCGGCGCTCGCGCACCCGTTCTACGCGGTCGAGGCGCCGCTGGCGGCACGCCATCGACGCCGGCTCGCGCAGCTGTTCCCGATCTGGGAGACGCGCAACGGCTCGCGCGCCAAAGAACTCAATCTGCCGGCGTTCGTGTACATCGAGACCCATGGTGGCACCGCGATCGGGGGGTCCGATGACCACGCCGGAATCGACATCG
>WQWK01000323.1 GCA_009785395.1 Conexibacteraceae bacterium | reverse complement strand
CGCCGACGCGATCAAAGATCCTGCTCAAACGTTCTGACTCCATGGTGATCCCCTTCGAAGTTGGATTACGGCGGCAACGCAATGCGGATCGAGGCGTCCGCTTTTTAGTCGTCACATGCCGGTGCGGCGACGCGAGTGACCGTAGGCGCCGGCCGCCGTCTCCTCCAGTGGGAAATCGCTACGGGCTTCGTAGGAAAGCGGTTCGCGGCAGCCCTGACCTGGGTGTCCTGGTTAGGCTGTGGCCGTGGCCTCAGGGGCGGTGGCGGCGCACTACGAAACGCGGGCGCTCAAGACGGCGATCCTCGACGCGATCGAGGCAGCGGGACTCGACTGTACTCAGATCACGCCGGATGACCTCGCGCCGTTGGAGGAGTTCCACACGTTGGGGCGTCCGGCGACGATCGAGCTTGCTGAGCTTGCCGGTGTAACCCGGGCCTCGCAGGTGCTGGACGTCGGCGCTGGACTTGCCGGTCCTGCGCGGTTACTCGCCGCACGCTATGGCGTGCACGTGACAGCGCTCGATCTGACCGCGGCTTATTGCGAGGCGGCGAGGATGCTCAATCAGCTCACTGGCCTCTCGGACCTCGTCCAGGTTCGCCAGGGCGACGCGCTCGATCTGCCCTTCGCCGACGCGAGCTTTGACCTGGTCCGGAAGCAGCACGCTTCGATGAACATCGCCGATAAGTCGCGGCTCTACAGCGAGATCTCGCGGGTGCTGACGCCGGATGGTCGCTTCGCGATGTTCGACATCGTCGCGGGCGAAGTTTCGCCGATTCACTTTCCCGTCCCGTGGGCGGGAGACCCGTCGATCAGCTTCCTGGAATCGATCGATCAGATGCACTCGCTGCTGCTCGCCGCGGGTTTCACGACGCTTGTTTGGGAGGACCTGACCGCCCGTGTGCTCGCGTTCTCTGAGGGACGGGCCGTGTCTGCCCGGGGAGCGCCCACCGCGATCGGGCTGCACCTGCTGGCCCCCGACATGCCCGACAAGCTCGCCAACCAGGCGCGGAATGTGCGCGAGCGGCGCGTTCGCTTTCTGCGAGCGGTCCTGACGCGCTGATCGCCGTCGCGCCCAGCGTTCCGAGCACGACTGCGAAACCGGCTGCGTGGAAAAAACGCGCGGCGACGGCCGTTCGTAAAGCAGGCCGTCCGTGGACCGCGGACGGGGACCAACTGGCCGGGGAAGCCGGGGGAGAGACCAATGAATTTCGAAGATGTCTCCCGCGAGGACTGGATCCTCGCGGGGCTCGCGCTGCTGCTGCTGATCGCGTTGGTGGCGTTTCCGTGGTTCAGCGTCACGATCGGGCCGTTCACGGCAACGGCGTCTGCCACCGGCGCGCCCGATGGCTGGCTCGGGATCCTGGCGGTGCTCGTCCTGGTGGCGCTGATCGCCGACCTTGCGATCGAGCGCCTGTCACCGCAGACGACGGTGCCCAACATCGGCGGCAGCCGCGCCCAGACGCGATTCGTGCTCGCTGTCGCCGCCGCCGTGCTGGTGGCGCTGAAGTTCCTGTTCCACATCCACTTCTCGCTGTTCGGATGGGGGTTCTACGCCTCGGTCGTGCTGACCGTCGCGCTCGTCTGGTTTGCCAACCAGGCGCGCGCCAGCAGCATGTCGCCGCGGGGAGCCGCCAGCCGAAGCTCAGCGGGTGCCGACGGCGGTTGAGAACAGGCCGATGCCGTTAGCCACCAGGCGCTCGTGGCCGTCGGCGGGGCGGTTGAGCAGCGTCAGGCCGCTGCGGCCCGGCAATCGCGAGACGATCGTCGTGGAACCGCCGTCGTCGAGGTCGACCGCGTCGCGGACGCCCAGACCGCGCATGAGCACCGCGAGCTGCGGCAGGTCGAGGCCGGCCGCGCCGACCTCGTGGCTTTCGGTCACGACCAGCCACATCGTGCGGCCGCGGTCGGAGAAGCCGACCGCCGTCCGCTCGGCCCCGGGCGCGACCGGCAGTCCGGTCTGCACGACGCCCGCACGCAGCAGGCGGTACTTACCGCCGAGCGCAAACCGGAACGGCGCCGGGGCGGAGGTCCGCTGGGCGTACCGGACCGTCACGGGCTCGCCAACGCGGAGCTGAGCGAGCCGGCGGCCTCCGCCGCCGGCGCCGAGCAGCACAAAGCCTCCCGACGGAATCGGCCCGGCGCCGGCCTCGCGGCTGACTCGAGCGACCCGTCCATCCCGGACCAGCACCGCGGTGACCGAGCCGAGGCCGCGGACCGCACCGGACCGCGCGTACCTGCCCCACAACGGGGTGAACAGGCCGATCCCGTTTGGCGCCAGCATCGGCGCGTATCCCGGATTCGCGTCGTTCAGATCAGCCAAGGGCGCCGGCCCGCTTGGCAACTCGGCTGAACCGCTCAGCGCGACGGTCGAGATCCGCCCGACACCGTCCTCACCGACACCCGCCGCCAGCGACCGCCCCGGCTGCGGGGCCTTGATCAGCTGGTCGCCGAGCACCATCGGGCCAACCGGCGCCCCGGTGTGGCCGATGTTGAAGAAATCGCCGTTGACGGCCGCGAATGCCCCGGTCGCCCGGGCCATCGCCGAAACGGTCGCCCCGCCGGCCACCCGACCGGGGTACAGCAGCCCCGCCCGCACGGCCGGGTCCGCCAGATCGACACGGAGCACGAGCGCCTGGATCGGCCCCGCCGGACCGACCTCGTGGACGCGCAGCAGCACGGTCCCCGGCCCGACCGGCTCGCTCACGATGACGGGCGCGGACCCGCTGCTGTCCCGAGGATCGCTGCTCGCGCCGGCGAGCACCGGCATCGCGAGCGCCACGCCGGCCAGCAGCGCGACCGACACGATCCGCCCCGCTCTCACGGAGATCAATACATCACACGTCAGCCTCGGCTGAGGGCGCGCGTTTCGCCCAGGTAGCTCGCGACGAGGCGGTCGGTGTCGTTGCGCAGTTCCTCGGCGGACCCTGACGCCATCAGATCGCCGTGGGCGAGCACGTAGGCACGGTCGGCGATGTCGAGGCCGAGGCGCACGTGCTGCTCGACCAACACAACGCCGACGTGGCGCTGGGTCGCGAACTCGCGCACGACCGGCAGCAGTCGCTCGACGATCACCGGCGCCAGGCCCAGGCTGAGCTCGTCGAGCAGCAGCAGCTTCGGGGTGTGGAGCAGCGCGCACGCGATCGCGAGCATCTGCTGCTCGCCGCCCGACAGCAGTCCCGCACGCCGGTTCTGCAGTTCGGCGAGCGCGG
>WQWK01000322.1 GCA_009785395.1 Conexibacteraceae bacterium | reverse complement strand
GATCACGCTGATCGGGGCGACGACCGAGAACCCGTACTTCGAGGTCAACTCGGCGCTGCTGTCGCGTACCCGCGTCTACGAGCTGCAGGCGCTGTCGGCGGGGGACGTGCGGGCGCTGCTCGACCGGGCGGTGGACCGGGGCGAGGTCGGCGGCGTGGACCCCGAGGCGCTCGCCTACGCGGCCGGCTGGACGCAGGGCGACGCCAGGGCGGCGCTGAACGCGCTCGAGCTAGCGGCGCAGGCCGCCGGCCCGGACGGGCCGGTGACGCTCGAGGCGATCGCCGACGCGCTGCAGCGGCGGACGATCAGCTACGACCGCGCGGCCGACAACCACTACGACACGATCTCGGCGTGGATCAAGGCGACCCGCGGATCCGACCCCGACGCGTCGCTGTACTACCTGGCGGTGATGCTCGAGGGCGGCGAGGATCCCCGGTTCATCGTCCGCCGGATGGTGATCCTCGCCTCCGAGGACATCGGCAACGCCGACCCGCAGGCGCTGGTCGTCGCCGCCGCTGCCGCGGCGGCCGTCGAGCACGTCGGCCTGCCCGAGTGCGAGTTCGCGCTCGCCCAGGCGGCAATCTATTTGGCCCTGGCGCCGAAGTCCGACGGCGTCAAGCTGGCGATCGGCCGGGCGCGCGGGTACGTGCGCGAGCACGGCGCCGCCGCGCCGCCGGCGTATCTGCGCTCCTCGACCCGGAGCGCAGGCGATTACGAGTATCCCCACCGGCAACCCGGCCACATCTCGGCGCAGGAGTTGCTCCCTGAGTGGGTCGCGGGGACGCGGTTCTACGAGCCCGACGAAGCCGAGGGGGCGCTGCGGGAGCGGCTGGCCGAGATCCGCCGGGCACGTGGCCGCGAGCCCTAGCGGCGACCGATCAGGTTGATCGTGTAGCGGCGCGGCCGGGCGCCGCGGCACGCCGCCGGCAACGACTCGAGCGCGGGGCGCCGCGGTCGCCGTGCAAGCAGCGCACGGAGCACGCTCCACGACCGCCGATTCGGCGGCGGGACCCGGGCCGACTCCGACTGCAGCAGCAGCAGCACGCTGGTTGGTTGGGGATGGATCATCGTTGACTCCTTCCGCGGCTTATGGAACCGGTTGCAAAGAAAGGGCAGAAAAAAGAGGTCATGCTGATTTGCGGACGACGAGCTCCGCCGGCATCGAGACGTGGGTCACGACTCCGGTGCTGAGGCGGCGGATCAGGCTCTCCGCCAGCAGCCGTCCGGCCAGCGGTCCGGGCTGGCGCACCGTCGTCAGCGGCGGGTCATTGTGGGCGGCGATCGCGATGTCGTCGTAGCCGATGACCGCGACGTCGTCCGGGACGCTGCGACCGTGGGCGTCAAGTTCCTCGATCGCCGCGATCGCCATCAGGTCGCTGCAGGCGAACACGCCGTCGATATCGTCGTGATCCTCGAGCAGCTCGCGCATCCTGGCCGCGGCCGAGTCGGGGCTGTACCAGCCGTAGGTCACGAGCGAGTCGTCGACCGCGATGCCGGCCGCGGTCAGGGCGGCGGCGTATCCGTCGTAGCGGTCGAGCGTTTCGACGTCGCCGCTGGTGCCGCCGATGAAGGCGATCCTGCTGTGACCGGTGCGCAGCAGATGCTCGGTTGCCATCCGTGCACCGGCGAAGCTGTCGCCGTTGACCGTGCTGTAGTGGTTGGTGTTGGATCGCAGCCCCCAGGCGACGAACGGGGCACCGCGGGCTTCGAGCGTCCGCAGGTGCTCCTCCGTGCAGCTCGCGGCCAGCAGCACGAAGCCGTCGACGCGCCCCGAGTCGAGATAGCGCGCAACCCAGCCCGTGTCGCCGGACTTGATCTGGATCACCAGCATGTCGTAGCCGGCGGCGTGCAGGCCCGCGGTCAGGCCGCTCATGATCTCGAGCATGAACGCGTCCGGCATCCGCTCGCTCGGTTCGTACCCGTAGGTGATCAGCGCGATCACGTTGCTCTGGCGCAGGCTGAGCCGCCGCGCCGGGTCGTTCATCTCGAACCCGTGCTCGTGGGCGATCGCCTGCACGCGCTCGCGGGTGACGACGCTGACCAGCGGGCTGTCGTTGAGCGCGCGGGACACGGTCGCCTTCGAGACGCCCGCGATCCGGGCGATGTCGGCGATTGTCTTGACGGTTTCGGTGGTCATCGTTGTAACCGGTTGCATAGCCTACACGAAGCGGCGGCGGATTGCAACCGGTTGCAAGCGGCGGGCGGGGCCGGGCGTCGATAGGCTTACCTGGATGCCGGCGCAGGCTTACAGCGGCAAGGAGTGCGTCTGCCAGTACCGCAAGGGGATCTGCGACCAGTCGTGCGTCCAGGACATGCTGCAGACCCCGTTCTACATCGCCTGCCTGCGGCTGACGGGCAGGCGCTGCGTCGTCGTCGGCGGCGGCGACGTCGGCCTCGAGAAGGTCGAGGGGCTGCTCGCCTGCGACGGCGACGTGACGCTGGTGGCGCGGGAGGCGCATCCGGAACTGGTCCAGCTCGCGCTCGAGGGGTCGATCCGCTGGGAGCGGCGCGACTACGAGTCCGGCGACCTCGACGGCTGCCTGATCGCGATCGCGGCGACCGACGACACCGACGTCAACATCCGCGTGTTCGAGGACGCCGAGGAGCGGGCGATGCTGGTCAACGTCGTCGACGTGCCGCCGCTGTGCAACTTCATCCTGCCGGCGATCGTCCGCACCGGGCCGCTGGCCGTCGCGATCTCGACCGCCGGCGCGTCGCCGGCGCTCGCCAAGCGGATGAAGCGGGAGATCGGCGAGCTGTTCGGCGAGCCCTACGCGGTGCTGGCGATCCTGCTCAACGACGCTCGCGGCTGGGCCAAGGGGACGCTGCCGACGTTCCAGGATCGCAAGCAGTTCTTCGAGCGGATCGTCAACGGCGAGCCCGACCCGATCGAGCTGCTGCGGGTCGGCGACGTCGACGGCGTGCGCGAGCTGATCGAGGCCGCGCAGCGGTCGGTTGTCGCCGCCTAATTTGCCCGATCTCACCCACCTCGACAGCGAGGGCCGCGCGCGGATGGTCGACGTCGGCGACAAGCCCGACAGCGACCGCCGGGCGGTGGCGCGGGCGGTGGTGCTCGTGACACCGGAGACGGCGGCGGTGCTCGCCCGCGGGCAGGCGCCAAAGGGCGACGTGCTCGGCGTCGCGCGGATCGCCGGCATCCAGGCGGCCAAGCGGACCGCCGAGCTGATCCCCCTGTGCCACCCGCTGGCGCTGAGCT
>WQWK01000321.1 GCA_009785395.1 Conexibacteraceae bacterium | reverse complement strand
GGGCAAACCTGAGCTATCCGACCGCCAACGCCGCGGCGATCGTGGTGCTCTGCCAGGCTGCACTCGGGTTCGCCGCGCTGACCGCAGGCGGTCGAGCCGCGCTGCGTGAGCTGCGCGCCTCGCGACGGTTCAACGCGTGGGTTCGCTCCCGGGTGGCATGGGTGCTGGACGACGCCCTGGTGATCCACGACGAGCGGCCGGCGGCGTTCTGCGCCGGCCTCCTGCGCCCCCGCATCTACGTCTCGACGGCGGCCGTCGCGACGCTCGACGAGCAGGCACTGGGCGCCGTGCTCGACCACGAGCGCGCCCACCGCCACCGCCACGACCCGCTGCGGCTGAGCGCCGGACGGGTCCTGGTCCGGGCGCTGTTCTTCGTGCCGGGCGTCCGCCGGCTCGCCGCCCACCACGAGTCCCTCGCGGAGCTCAGCGCGGACGAGTACGCGGTCGCGGGGTCGCCGCACAAGCGCCGCGCGCTGGCGCGGGCGATGCTCGCCTTCGATCAGCGTCCGAGCGCGCCACAGGCGGCGGGGATCGATCCGGCGCGGGTCGACGCGCTGCTCGGCGACGGGCCCGCGTGGAGCTTTCCGCTGCTTGCCTTCCTCGCGGCCGCGGCGATCGTCGTGCTGATGATCCTGACCGTCACGCTGATCGGGCGCCTCGCGACTGGCGCGGCGACCCTGGCGTTGCCGTTCCTGTCGGGACAGCCGTGCGTGCTGATGCTGGCGCTGATGCCGGCGCTGCTGGTCTGGGCCACGCGACGGTTGAGCCGGCGGCGATCCGCCCCGACGGCACCTTTGCACTGATGGCAAGAAAAGCCCAGCAACAGCCGCCGCCGGCGCTCCACGAACTCGAGGCCGAGATCATGGAGCACGTCTGGAGCCATCCCGGCGAGATCACCGTGCGAGATGCGATGGAGGCCCTCAACCGGAGGGCCAAACCGGCCCGGGCCTACACGACCTACATGACCGTGATGCGGCGGCTGCACGCCAAGCGCCTGCTCGATCGCGAGCGGACCGGGCCGAGGGACTCCTACACGGCCCGGCTGACCCGCGACGAGTACCAGGAGCAGCGGGCCGACGTGGAGGTGCGCCAGCTGGTCGACGAGTTCGGCGACGTCGCGCTGGCCCACTTCGCCCGCAGCCTCTCGGGCCTCGACCCCGCCCGTCGCGAGGCGCTGCAGCGGCTCGCCGACGGCGGCTCGGACTGACGAAGCTGCTAGCGGCCGACCGGGCTTGACCCGGTCGGAGCCGGCGCGGTCGTCCCGCTCGATGTCGTCGCCGGCGGCGGCGGCGCCCGCGGAGCCGGCGTCACCTGCTCGGCGATCGGCAGGCCGCCGTTCGCCTGGACATAGGAGACCGTGATCGCGTCGCCCACCCGGAGCCGGTGCAGCATGCCGGCGCTGCCGACCGTCATGAACGTCTGGTCGGCGGTGTTCCCGGTCGCGAACGTCTGGTTGCCGGTGGCCGTATGGAGCGTGAAGGCGGTATGGCCGGGCGCGACCACGGTGACCGTCCCCGATGCCTGCGCCGCCCCGGCCGCTGCCGTCACCCTGACGGTGTGCGCAGTCGTGACCGGCCGCGCGCCGCCGGCACTCGCCACGAACGCGCCGTTGGTCACGCGCGCGTCACGGGTCGTCGTGTAGGCGACCGAGACGACGTCGCCGAGCGCGAGCTGCTGGGTGAGCTCGAAATTGCCGCCGGTCTGGTACGTCGTGGTCGTGCCGTCAGCGCTCATCAGCGTCAGCGAGGTGCCGGCGAGCCCGACCTGCACGACCGTGCCGGTGGCGATCTGGGCGCCGGTGTAGTCGATCGCCATCGCGTTCATCGTCCCGATGTCGGACGCGGCATACGCGACCCGCACCGCGTCGCCGGGCAGGAGGCCCAGCTGCAGGAACGGATTGCGGACGAACTGGAAGGTGTAATCCTGGCCGTAGCTGGCGCGGTCCTTCAGCACCGAGGGGACGAGGTGGAATTCCCTGAACTGCTTGGAGTGGGCGTCCCAGGCCCCGTCGCTGAGCCAGCCGGCGCCGCCCTTGGGGTTGCCGCCGTCGGCGCCGTCAGAGGTTCCCCAGAAGCGTCCGTTGATGTTCATGAAGATGTGGACCCCGGGGTGGTCGTAGATCGTGACCCCCTCAGGAGCGCTGGCGGGACCGGGGGCGATCAGCCCCCGCCGGAGCAGCGCCGAGATCACGCCGGCGTCGTTGGGCACCCCGGAGCCGGCGGCCCACAGCCCCGCGCCCGACAGCACCGCGGCGACGGCGCCGGAGCAGTCGTACCCGATCCGCCTGCCGTTCGACCCAGGCCCGGGAGAGCCGACGCTGGCGATCCCGGCGGCGCCGTGGCCCCCGCCCCACACGTACGGGTAGTCCTTGGCGGTGACCGCGTTCGCCGCGGCGGTCAGCGCGTCGATCATCCCCGTCTGCCTGCCGCCGGTCTGGATCGTGAACGACGACGCCCCGACGAACGTGACCTTGCCCGCGGCCTGCGGCCCCGCCGGCGGCGCGGGCGTCCTGGCGGCGCGGGCGGGCGCTGCGGTCGCGTCGCGAGCTGCCACCGCGCGGGTCGCGCTGGCCGCCGCCGCGGTGGCGGCGCTACCAGCACAGATCAGCAAAACAACCAGCTGCCGTCGGAGACGGCGCCTCCCCAACCAGCGGATCGGCACGCGCACACCTTAGGCGAAATCGGCAAATCGCGTCGCAGTACGAGGTCCGGCTGCCAGGAACGTGTCTTCACCGCTGCTGGTCTAGCGGGACCAGCAGCGGTACCACACCGCTCAGTGGGCGCTCGATTGCGACCAGATGTTGAGCTCGCCCTCCTGGGCGTGGCGATCGATCTCGGCGAGCTCCTCCGCGCTGAAGTCAAGGCGCTCGAGCGCCCCTAGGTTCTCGTCCAGCTGCTCGACGCTGGAGACGCCGAGGAGCGCCGAGGTGACCCGCGTATCGCGCAACACCCAGGCGATCGCCATCTGGGCGAGGCTCTGGCCGCGACCGCGCGCGATCTCGTTCAGCGCCCGCACCCGCGCCAGGTTCCCCTCGCTCAGGAGGCCCTGGTCGAACGAGTCTCCCGCGTGCGCCCGGGAGCCGTCGGGAACGCCGTCCAGGTACTTGCCGCTCAGCATCCCCTGGGCCAGCGGCGAGAAGGCGATGCAGCCGACTCCCTCGGCCCCGAGCACGTCGAGCAGGTCCTCCTCGATCCAGCGATTGAGCAGCGAGTACGACG
>WQWK01000320.1 GCA_009785395.1 Conexibacteraceae bacterium | reverse complement strand
GACGATCAGCTTCAGCTCGTGCAGGCACTCGAAGTACGCCATCTGCGGGTTGTAACCCGCCTCGACGAGCGTGTCGAAGCCGGCCTGAACCAGCTCGCTGACACCGCCGCAGAGCACCGCCTGCTCGCCGAAGAGGTCGGTCTCGGTCTCCTCGCGGAAGGTCGTTTCGAACACGCCGGCGCGGGTGCAGCCGATCCCCTTGGCGTAGGCGAGCGCGAGCTGCTGGGCGGTACCGGTCGCGTCCTGGTGGACGGCGACGAGGCCCGGGATGCCGGTGCCCTCCTCATACAGCCGCCGCACCATGTGGCCGGGGCCCTTGGGGGCGACGAGCGCCACGTCGATGTCCTGCGGCGGCGTCACGGTCCCGTACAGGACGGAGAACCCGTGGCTGGTGAGGAGCAGGTTGCCCGGCTCCAGGCCGCCCTGGATCTCGTGCCACACCTGGCCGTGCAGCTCGTCGGGAACGAGCAGCATGACGACGTCGCCCGCGGCCGCAGCGGCCGCCGGGTCGGTGACGCGCAGGCCGTGGCTCTCGGCCTTGGCCACGCTCGCCGAACCCGGACGCAGCCCGACTATGACGTTTACGCCGGAGTCTTTGAGGTTGTTGGCATGGGCGTGGCCCTGCGAGCCGTAGCCGATGATCGCGACGGTCTTGCCGTCGAGCAGGTGGAGGTCAGCGTCGTCGTCATAGAACATTCCGCGCAGGCTAGAGGATTCTCGCGATCGTGCTCAGCCGCGAGAATCCTCTGCCGCGATCATCCTCAGCCGCCAAGCCGAGCCGTGATGTCCAGAACGTCGTTGACGTACTGACGCGTGCTCGGGTACATGCCATTCGCCTTGACCGATCCCAGGCCCTGGTAGTAAGCGGCCGCAGCCATCGACTCACTGCCGCCGGTGAGCGACAGCAACTGGTGGAGCAGGAGCACCCCGGCGCGGATGTTCTCGGACGCGGAAGCCGTGCCGAGCGGATTGCTCGGCGTCAGGTACTTGTCGATCCAATCCCATGTGCCGGGCACGATCTGCATCACGCCGACGGCGCCGACGCCGGAGACCTCGGCGTTGTTCCAGCCGCTCTCCTGCCACGCGATCGCCTCTGCGAACGCGGCCGGAACCCCGTACTGGCTGGCCACCGCGGCGATTTGAGCACCGGAGACGCGCTCGTTCGTCGGCTGCGGAGTGGCCGCGCCGGCGCTCGCCTGGATCTGGCTCCCCGGTGACGAGCTCGTGGAGCCCGACGTGGACGAGGTCGACGAATGGGTGTAGGAAGCGTTCTGGGTGGTGGCCGTACCGGTGCTCTCGCCCTCGGCGCGCTCGTCTGCCGCCTCCGTGGTCTCCTCCGACGAGCTCGTCTGCGCAGTGGTCTGTGTCGACGAGTTCGTGGTCGCCGGTTCCGTGGTGCCGGTGAACGCGCCTCGGGGCGGAATCCACAGAACCTGGCCGGCGATGAGCTCAGCCTGATCGGACATCCCGTTGGCCGCTGCGATCGCCGCGACGCTCAGACCGTCGGCCTGGGCAACGGAGGTCAGCGTTTCACCTGGCTGGATCACGTGCGCGTAGGCGCCCGATGTGGCTGCGGTCGTTGTCTGTTGCGAGGCCTCGGTACCGGTCGAGGTGCTGGTCGAGGTGCTGGTCGAGGTGCTGGTCGAGGTGCTTGCGGCCGTCTGCTGCGATGTGGCGCTGACGGCGCCCCGGGGCGGAATCTGCAGGGTCTGGCCCGTGACGAGCTGCGCCTGCGTCGAGAGCCCGTTGGCCGCAGCGAGCGCTGCAACGCTCAGGCCGTCGGTCTCAGCAACTGACGTCAGCGTTTCACCCCGTGCCACCACGTGCGCGTAGTCGGCCGATGCGGCTGCGGGGAACAGCGCCAGTGCCAGCGCGAGCGCTGCGAGAAGAGAAAGTCGGAGTCGCATGGGTGTCAGTCTGCCCCATGTTGTATAAGCACAAAACCCCTGCAAAAGCCGGACCATTTTGGTCGCGGCGTTGCGCTTGAAGGAGTCTTTCAGGCGGCCGCGACGGCCATCAGGCAGCTGCCCGGAATCTCGATCGCGCCACCGGCATCGGTGTAGGCCGCCGCATCGTCCGCGATGCGCTCGCGCAGCGCTCGCCGCTGCTCGTCGGTCATGCCGGCCCAAACCGCCCCGAAGTTCCGGGAGCGGTCGCGCGTCTCACCGATCCAGTCGAGCACGGAATCCCAGCGGCGGGCGATCGCAAGCGTCTCGACCTCGACGTCCATGAAGCCCGCGCCATCCAGCAGTTCGCGCAGTTGGCCCGGCGCCGACAACGCGAACATCCCGGGGGCGCCGGCCGCCGTCGGCTGCGAATGCCCAAGCCCGACCAGCGCGCCGTCGGGGATCGCAGCCCAGAGATTCTTCTCGCGGACGTCCCAGACGGCCAGCGCCAGGCGCCCTCCCGGCTTGAGCACGCGCCGGCACTCGCGCAGCGCCGCGCTCGGATCGACGATCAGCATCACGCCCCAGCGGCACAGGATGGCGTCCACGCTGGCGGCCTCCAGGTCGATCCACTCGAGCTGCAGCTGCTTGAACTCGACGTTCGCGATCCCCTGCTCCTGCGCGCGCTCACGTGCGACATCGAGCATGGCGGCACTGGCGTCGCTGGAGATCAGGGTGCCGTCCGGCTCGATCAACCGCGCCGCCATGAACCCGGTGTCCCCGGGCCCGGCCGCGAGCTCGAGCACGCGCTGCCCGTGCGCCAGCCCCGCATGGTCGATCATCCACTGCGAGATCGGCAGCGCGGATGCGGCCGTGCGGTCGGCCTGCCG
This sequence comes from Conexibacteraceae bacterium, assembly GCA_009785395.1. Next base: position 446 of record WQWK01000320.1, on the reverse strand, counting down.
GCCCCAGCCCTTGGCGGCTGCCTCCCAGGAATCGAGCAGGCGCTCGCGCTGTTCCTGCACGTCGTCGCTCGTCATGCGCTCAGACTAACTCCCGGCGCAGCAGCTTGCCCGACACCGTGCGCGGCAGCCGCTCGCTGAACTCGATCTCCTTGGGCACCTTGAAGCGCGCCAGGCGTTCCCCGACGAAGCTCTTCAGCTCGTCCGGGTCGGCCCGCTGGCCGACCCGGAGCACAACGGTCGCGACAACCCGCTCGCCCCAATGCTCGTCGCGGCGGGCGAAGACGGCCGCATCAGCCACCGCGGGGTGCTCGAGCAACACCTCCTCGACCTCGGTGGGAGCGATGTTCTCGCCGCCGGAGACGATCGTCTCGGAGCGCCTTCCGATGATCCGCAGCCGGCCCTCGGCGTCGAGCTCACCGAGGTCACCCGTGTGCAGCCAGCCGTCG
>WQWK01000319.1 GCA_009785395.1 Conexibacteraceae bacterium | reverse complement strand
GGGATTGGTTGTCTTCCGATTCTCGACATCGTCTCTTCTAGTTGCCCGATTACCAGACCCTGGCGACCACTTCGCCGCCGATCCCGAGCTCGCGTGCCTGGTGGCCGGTCATCACACCCTGCGAGGTGGAGATGATCGCCGTGCCCATGCCGCCCTGGATCTTGGGAATGTGCGCGTGGTCGACGTAGTGCCGCTGGCCGGGACGGGAGACACGCTGGATCCCTTGAATCACCGGCCTGCGGTCGTTCGTGTACTTGAGCGTGACGGTGATCCGCTCGCCAGGATGCTCGGCCGTGGCCGCGCCAACCTCCCAGGCCTCGATGTAGCCCTGTTCCTTGAGAATCCGGGCCAGCTCGCGCTTGAGTCCGGACGACGGGATCGTGACGTCGTGGTGCTGAGCCTTGGCGGCGTTGCGCAGCCGCGTCAGGAAGTCAGCGATCGGATCGGTCATTGACATGCGAAAGCTCTCCCCGTCACCAGCTCGACTTCGTCATCCCGGGGATGTAGCCCTCGTGGGCGAGCTCGCGGAGGCAGATCCGGCAGAGGCCGAACTTGCGGTAGACGGCGCGCGCGCGTCCGCAGCGACGGCACCGCGTGTATCCCCGCGTCTTGAATTTGGGCGTCCGCGCCTGGCGGACTCGCTGTGAAGTCTTGGCCATGTCTTCCTGTCTTATGTAGCAGCCGCGGTCGCGCGGCCGTCCTTCGCAAACGGCATCCCGAGCGCCTCGAGCAGCGCGAACGCCTCCTCGTCGGTGCAGCGGTTCGTCGTGATCGTGATGTCCATGCCCCGGGTCTGGTCGATCTCGTCGTAGTCGATCTCGGGGAAGATGATCTGCTCGCGCAGTCCCAGCGTGAAGTTCCCGCGCCCGTCGAATGACCGCGGGCTGATCCCCCGGAAGTCACGGATCCGCGGGATCGCGACCGAGAACAGCCGGTCCAGGAACTCGTACAGGCGGTCGCCACGGAGCGTCACCGAGACGCCCACCGGCATCCCCTCGCGAAGCTTGAACTGAGCGATCGACTTGCGGGCGCGGCGAACGCTCGGCCGCTGCCCGGTGATCGTCGCCAGCTGCTCGGTCGCCGCGTCCAGCACCTTGGAGTCCTGCTTGGCGTCGCCGACCCCCATGTTGACGGTGACCTTCAGGATCCGGGGCGCCTGCATCGGCGTCGAGTAACCGAAGCGCTCGATCAGCGCCGGCCTGATCTCATCCGTGTATCGGGTCTTGAGTCGAGCCTCTGACATCAGTCCAGCCTCGCTCCGCTACGGCGCGCAACCCGGTGGCGCTTGCCGTCGATGACCTCGACGCCGACCCGGGTGGGCTTGCCGTCGCTGGGATCGAGCACCATCACGTTGGAGATGTGGATTCCGCCCTCGCGCTCGATCACGCCGCCGGTCTGCTGGCTTGTCGGGCCGGTCTGCATCGCGCGCTGGTGACGCTTGATCATGTTCAGGCCCTCGACGTAGACGCGGTCCTTGCGGGGATCGACGCGCAGCACCTTCCCCTTCTTGCCGCGGTCCTTGCCGCCGACCACCATCACCTCATCGCCTGTCTTGATCCGGGCTGGCATCAGAGCACCTCCGGGGCGAGCGAGACGATCCGCATGAAGTTGCGCTCGCGCAGCTCGCGGGCGACTGGACCGAAGATGCGGGTACCGCGCGGGTTGTTGTTGGCGTCGATCAGCACCGCCGCGTTCTCGTCGAAGGCGATATAGGTGCCATCGTCGCGACCGTGCGGCTTCTTCGTGCGGACGACGACCGCGGTCACGACCTCGCCCTTCTTGACCGCCCCCTGCGGGTTGGCCTGCTTGACGGTCGCGGTGATCACGTCGCCGACACCGGCGTAGCGGCGCTTGTGGCCGCCCTTGACGCGGATCACGAGGATCTCCCGGGCGCCGCTGTTGTCGGCGACGCGCATCCTGGTTTCGTTCTGAACCACGGCCGGTTACCTCGCCCGCTCGACGACTTCGACAAGCCGCCAACGCTTGGTCCGGGACAGCGGGCGCGCCTCACGCACGATCACGGTGTCGCCGATGTGGGCGTCGTTGCGCTCGTCGTGGGCATGGACGGTGTTGGAGGTGCGCACGATCTTCTCGTAGCGGCGATGCCTCCGGGCGACGTCGATCCGCACGGTGATCGTCTTGTCGGCGCGGTCGGAGACGACGATGCCCTGCCGCATCTTCTGGATGCCGGCGACGTGCTCGCGCGGCGGCGTCGGCCGGCGCTCGTGCTCGCTGGCCTTGTACTTGGCACGGGCTGCCGCGCGCTCGGTGCGGCGGCTCGCGGCCTTCTGCGCACGAACTGCGTCGCGCTCGGCCTGGCGCTCCTCGGGGGTCGCCGTCGTGCGCGGAGCCGCCTTCGCGGCTTTCTTCGCGCGCGATGCCTGGCGCCGCTCCTTGGGGCTCAGTTGAACCTCGGGCTCAGCCGGCGCAGCAGGCGCAGCAGGCTCGGCGGGCGCAGCAGGCTCAGCCGGCGCAGCAGCCTCGGCCGGCGCCGCGTCGTCGGCCGCGGCCTCCGCTTCCTCCTCGGTGCCGGCGTCGACGGTCGCATCATCCGAGGTCGCCTCGGCTGGGGTTTCTGCAGCGGCACTCGCCTCAGCGTCAGCTGCGGCAGCCTCAGTTGTCTCCAAATCCTTGTCTTCCTCAGCCATCTCTAACGAACCTCAATCCCGCGTTCCCCAGCGATCGTCAACGCCCGCGCGATCTCGCGCTTGGCGTGCGTCAGGCTGGCCGTGTTGTCCAGCTCGCCGGTCGCATGCTGGAACCGCAACCCGAGCAGCTCCCGGCGCGCCGTCTCGACATGTTCCAGAAGCTCTGAATCCGACATGTCCCGCAGTTCGATCGGTCGCATCGCTCAGCCGTCCTCGCGCATCACGAACTTGGTGCGCACCGGGAGCTTGTGACCCGCGAGGCGCATCGCCTCCCGCGCCAGCGGCTCCGGCACTCCGGCCAGCTCGAACATCACCCGGCCAGGCTTGACCACGGCGACCCACCCCTCGGGCGAGCCCTTGCCGGAGCCCATTCGGGTCTCGGCCGGCTTCTTGGTGAAGGACTTGTCCGGGTAGACGTTGATCCACACCTTGCCGCCGCGGCGGATCTTGCGGGTCATCGCGATACGGGCGGCCTCGATCTGCCGGCTGGTGATCCAGCCGGCGTCGAGCGCCTTCAGCCCGTACTCGCCGAACTGAACCTTGACCTGCCCGCGAGACAGGCCGGCCCTGCGTCCGCGG
>WQWK01000318.1 GCA_009785395.1 Conexibacteraceae bacterium | reverse complement strand
GGCGTGACCGCTTGCGTACGTTCTGCGTACATCAGCCTGTACGCAGAGGGGTCTGAGCGTGCCGTCGTGTACCTGTTTGCCCCTGCAAATGAGGCATTTTAGGGAAAGTGCGAGAATCCTCGGATGGCCCTCTCACGACGAGAACCCGGGTTCGAATCCCGATAGCAGACTCAACGTCCCTGCGAGTCACGATATGTGACTAACGGAGCCATCGAGCGGCTCGTCGCCGCCACGGCGGTCGGCTGGACGGCGGCGGCGATTCTGGCTTCGACGCGAAGACAACCGCGCTCGCGAGCATGCGTGCGGCTGCCAGCCTGTTGTCATCGTCGGAGTCGGCGCCCTCATCGTCGTAGGTCAGGATCACTGCGTGCTCGGGGGTGACGATCACGCGAAGGTCCCAGCGATGCCTTGAGGCCTGGCCGATCACGGTGAACGACGTGGTCGCTACGCGCCAGCTCCCCTCCCGGGTTTGATCGATCGATACCTCAGGACGGGTTTGAACCTCGGCCTCGGCGTCGATTGCCGTATCAGTGAAGCGAACGGCCAAGTCGTATGCCTCGCTCTCGCCGACTTCCGCAGCGCCTGACCGTGCGTAGATAGACGCGTTGACGGCACTCGTCGCGTCGGGAGACACAATTCGGGTGACGCGCCCGTCGCGCTGGACCCTCCAGCCCCACGGAACCTCGAGCGAAACCGGCCCGGTCGGCAACTCGACCTGCCGCGGCAGCTTCCACAACTCGCGTGTTTCGTCGAAGAGCCCGACGGTGAACTCAGTGCTCGAGGGTGCGGGGTGATCTAGCGAGCCAGTGTCGCCCGGGGCTCCGTCCAGCACCACCTGGGTACCGCTGCTGTCAAGGCCCGCGACCAATACAGCGTCCTCGGCTGTGGGAGAGTCCCGTGCCCGGCCGCCCGGCGGTACGTCCTCCGGAGCCGCCTTCCACGCTTCACCGACGAGAACCACCGCTTCCGCAGACACCTCTGCGACGGCCCGCGCGATCCTCTCGCCGGTGACGTCTCCCGTCTCGAAGATTCCTATCTCCATCTCGCCGCTCGGCAGACGCAGGAAAAGTATTGGAGCGAGCACACCGTCTTCTTCGCGCATGCCGAGCGCCAGCGTCCGTGCTGTCGAGGCGAGCTCATGAAGGTCGAAAACCTCCTCCGGCACATCGCGCAGCATACGGTAGGTCCGCGGCGCAGGCTCGGGCAGGTCATCACCGCCTTTAGCACAAATTTGTCCAAACTGAGGTAGTGTGCGCCGCGCCAACGTCGCAAAACCTCAGGAGCGTTGATGAAGAGCAGCCTGGAGATCGCGCAGGAACACGAGTTGCTACCGATCGGGACGATCGCCGAGCGTTCCGGTCTGCAGCCCGAGGAGATCGAGCCGTACGGACGCTATAAGGCGAAGATCAGGCTCGAGGTGCTCGAGCGGCTGGCCGGCCGGCCCGACGGAAAGCTGGTCTGCGTCACGGGGATGACCCCGACCAAGGCGGGCGAGGGCAAGACCACGACGCTGATCGGGCTCACCCAGGGGCTCGGTGAGATCGGGAAGGCGCCCGTCGCGTGCCTGCGCGAGGCCTCCCTCGGGCCGGTGTTCGGGATCAAGGGAGGTGCCGCCGGCGGGGGTCTCTCGCAGGTGGTGCCGATGGAGGACCTGAACCTGCACTTCACCGGGGACATTCACGCCATCGGTGCCGCCAACAACCTGCTGGCGGCGATGCTCGACGCCTCGATCCTGCACGGTAACCCGCTCCGGATCGACCCGCTGCAGGTCGGCTGGCGCCGGGCGGTGGACATCAACGACCGGGCGCTGCGCCAGATCGCGGTCGGCCTCGGCGGCCGTGCCAACGGCTACCCGCGCGAGACGGGTTTCGACATCACCGCCGCCTCCGAGGTGATGGCGATCATGGCCGTCGCGCGCGACCTCCAGGATCTGCGTCGCAGGCTGGGGAGGATCACCGCCGCCTACTCCTACGACGGCGAGCCCAGAACCGCGGAGGACCTGCGCGCCGCGGGGGCCATGACCGTGCTGCTCAAGGACGCGCTGAAGCCGAACCTCGTGCAGACGCTCGAGGGTCAGCCGGTGCTGATGCACTGCGGGCCGTTCGCCAACATCGCCCACGGCAACAACTCGCTGATCGCCGACCTGATTGCGCTGAAGCTGGGTGACTACGTCGTCACCGAGTCCGGTTTCGGCTCGGATCTGGGCATGGAGAAGTTCTTTGACATCGTCTGCCGCTTCGGGGGCCTCACCCCGTCGGCCGCGGTACTGGTCAGCACCGTGCGCGCGGTGCGCCACCACGGCGGCATCCAGGACGCGGACGATCCGCGCCTGGACCGTGAAGCGAGCCTGGCGGCGCTCGAGCGCGGAATGGCGAACGTCCGCCGCCACGTGCAGAACATCGCCGGCTTCGGCGTTCCCGCCGTCGTTGCGGTCAACCGGCGGCCCGGGGACACCGACGAGGAGGTCGAGCTTGTGCGGCGGGGCGCGCTCGAGGCCGGCGCCTACGCCGCCGAGGTCAACGACGGGTTCGCCCGTGGCGGGCCTGGGGCCGCGGCGCTGGCGGAGGCTGTGGTCGCGGCGTGCGAGCAACCGAGCGACTTCCACCAGCTCTACGACGACGACGAGCCGATCCGGGAGAAGATCAGGACGGTGGCGACACGTGTGTATGGGGCCGCCGATGTGGACTTCCACCCCGCGGCGGAGCAGAAGCTCGCCCAGTTCGAGCGCGATGGGCTCACGCACCTGCCGGTGTGCATGGCCAAGACACACCTGTCACTATCGGCGGATCCGACGGCGCTCGGCGCCCCCGAGGGATTCACGCTCCCGGTCCGAGACATCCGCGCCTACACCGGCGCCGGCTGGCTGGTCCCGCTGACCGGCGACATCATGCAGATGCCGGGCCTGGGCAGCGACCCTGCCGCCGTCAACATCGACATCGATGCCAATGGCCGCACCGTCGGGCTCTTCTGAGGCGGGGTCGCTGGCCGAAGAGCGGCTCGACGGGCTGCTGGAGCTGATCGCGCAGCGCACCCCCGCGCCGGGCGGTGGCTCCGCGGCGGCGTGCGCGGCGGCGATCGCTGCCGCGCTGCAGCAGATGGCCGCGGCCTTCACGCTCACCCGAGACGAGTACGCGGATCGCCACGAGGCGGCCGGGGAGCTGCACACGCGTGCCGGTGCACTGCGCGCTGCTGCCGTCGATCTGGCCGATCGCGAGCGCCACTCCTACGTGG
>WQWK01000317.1 GCA_009785395.1 Conexibacteraceae bacterium | reverse complement strand
TTCGCGCGGCCCAAGCATGTGGCGGTGGCCGCGGGCGAGCAGGCCGCGCGGGAGCAGGCGGGTGCGCTGCAGGAGGCGGCAGCCTGATGTCCGCCACCGACGCAGGGGTGATGCGCATCGGCGAGGTCGCCAAGCTGACCGGCACGACACCGCGCACGATCCGCTACTACGAGGAGATCGGCCTGCTGGCCGGGGGCACCGAGCGCGAGCTCGGCAAGCACCGCTGCTACGCGCAGGAGGACGTCGAGCGGATCCAGGAGATCGTCCGGCTCAAGGAGCTGCTCGGGCTCAGCCTCGAGGAGCTCTCGCAGCTGCTCGAGGCCGAAAGCGCGCGTGCCGACATCCGCCGCGAGTACGCCGAGACCGAGGACCCCGAGCGCAGGCACGCCCTGCTGCTGCAGTCGCGCGGCCACATCGACACGCAGCTGAGGCTGGTTCGCAGCCGCATCGCGGAGTTGCAGAAGCTCGAGGAAGAGCTCAGCGAGCGCGCCGAGCGGGTGCTCGAAAAGCTCGCCGCACACGAGTAACGGCGGCGCCGCGCGGCGGTAGCCGCAGCGCTGTGCAGTGGTAAGCGCTGCGCGGCGCACTACATTGGCCTGCCATGCGTGAGTCCAGACTGCCTGCGGCCGCCGCGGTGCTCACCGGCCTGTTGGGGCTCGTCAACATCGCCTCGGCGCTGACGCCGGACATCCGCTGGCGCGGACATCTGCTGCTGCGGTTCGAGGGGGTCGAGGCGCTGCGGTTCTTCCATGCGCTGGCGCTCCCGGCCGGCGCCGCCCTGCTGCTGGTCGCGCCCTACCTGTACAAACGCCGCCGGCGCGCCATGCAGGTGGCGATCGCGCTGCTCGTCGCGATCGGCATCGTGAACCTGTTCAAGGGACTCGACGTCGAGGAGTGCCTGGGTGGCTGGGCGGTGGCGGCGCTGCTGTTCTGGCGCCGCGCCGACTTCAACGTCGCGCACGCGCCGGTCACGCTGCGCTCCGCCGTCTGGCGCGTGCCGCTGCTCGGGATCGCCGGGGTGGCGCTCGTGAGCTTCGTCGACTGGTTCATGAGCGGCCGGCCAAAGTTCGACACGATCGTCGACGAGTCCACCGCGCTGGCGCGCTTCAAGCCGGGCGGGCGCTTCGAGAACCACACGCTCGGCGCCTTCGGGCACGCCGTCAGCTTCCAGTGGATGCCGCTCGCGATCCATCTCATGGAGATCGCGACGCTGCTCGGGATCGCCTACCTGCTGTTCCGGCCGCTGGCGGCACCCAGCGTCTGGCCGAGCGCGGCGGTGAGGCGCCGGGCGGTCCAGCTCGTGCGCCAGCACGGGTCAGACACGCTGAGCTTCTTCAAGCTGCGCCCGGACAAGCACTACTTCTTCTCGAGCGATCGGACCGCGTTCGTCGGGTACCGGGTCGAGGCCGGCACGCTGCTCTTGTCCGGTGACCCGGTCGGACCACCGGCGGCATTCTGCGACCTGCTGCAGGAGGTGCATCGCTTCGCGCGCGAGCACGGGCTGAAGCTGGCGGCGCTCGGCGCGAGCGAGCGGCTCGTCCCGATCTACGAGGAGATCGGCCTGCACACGCTGTACCTGGGCGACGAGGCCGTCGTCGAGATCAAGGACTTCTCGCTGGAGGGCCGCTCGATCCGCAAGGTGCGCCAGTCGGTGAACCGCCTGATCAAGGCGGGCTACAGCTCGGAGCTGTGCACCGTCGATGAGATCGACACCGACACCATGAGCCAGATGGAGCACGTCCTTGAGATCGGGCGGATCGGCAAGTCCGAGCGCGGGTTCTCGATGGGAATGGACGGGATCGAATGCCCGCTCGAGCGCGACACGCTGTTCGTGCTGGCGCGCGACGGCGAGGGCGTCCTGCGCGGCGTCCTGCACTTCGTGCCCTGCTACGGCCGCGCGGCGATGTCGCTCTCGATCATGCGCCGCGATCCGCAGACACCCAACGGGCTCATGGAGTTCCTCGTGGTCGCGGCGATCGAGTCGATGCGTGAGCGCGACGTCGAGGAGGTCTCACTGAACTTCGCGCCGGTGACGAAGTACATGCGCGAGCCGGAGGGGCCGTTCGAGCGCCTGATCGGCCGGGGTGCGAAGGTGCTGAACCCGTACTTCCAGATCGAGAGCCTGTACCGCTTCAACGTCAAGTTCCAGCCGCGCTGGGATCCGCGCTACCTCGCCTACGAGGGGCGCTTGGGCGTGGCCCGCGCGGGCGTCGCGTCGATGTGGGCCGAGGGGCAGATGCCGAAGCCGAAACTGCCCCGGCTGCAGGGGCGCGCGAGCGAGCGGCCATGGGCACACGTAGGTGAGCCGCCCCTAAAGGCCGCAAATCGCTAGCATGCGGCGCCCAACCTTTGGGCAACTTCACCGCCCAAACGGGATATGAACACTTTGTATCAAAACGCCCATTCGCCTGACCGGGTTCCCGTGATCGCGTTCAAATATCTGGATGTCCTATTCGTCGTGATCGGCGCGATCGTCGCGCTGATTCTCGGTGCGCCCAGCCTCGGCGTGACCCTCGGGGCCGCCGGCTGGATCGTCCAGCGCGCGCTCCAGGCCTACGATCGCCGTCTCACGGCCCGGATCGAGGACTCACTGCGCCGCGCGGGCATCCGCAGCGCCGAGGCCTTCGGCCGCATCTGGCTGCTGGCCGGCGCGATCATCCTCGCCGCCGTGATCGGCGGACGCAAGGACGGCCTGGCCGCGGCGGTCACGATCTTCGCGACCTACAGCGTGGCGTTTGCGATGCGTGTGAAGAGCGGTCCGCCGCCTGAAAGGAGCCTTGACGGTCGATGAGTGCGATCGCTGCACCCGCGCCGGCCGGCGCGCCCGCCCCGAGCCCCACGAAGACGGGCATGAGCCAGGGCAAGAAGATCGCGCTGGCGGTCGGCGGCCTGTGGCTCGCCGGGCTCGTGTTCTTCATCGCGGTCTGGGGCTTCAAGCCGCAGAAGGCTCCCGACGTCGCCAGCGGCGTGTTCCAGCCGACCGACGAGTTCAAGCTCGACACCTGGTTCAAGCTCGGCCCTGTCGACTTCAACAAGGGCGTCCTCTACGTCCTGCTGGCCGGGATCATCACGGTCGGCCTGCTGTTCTACGTGGCGCGCCGTCTCCAGCAGCGCCCCGGGCGCCTGCAGGCAGCGGTCGAGATGTTCTACGGCGTGACGTCGTCGATGGCGGCCGAGAGCCTCCACGAGGAGCGGCTGCGGCAGAAGTACTTCCCGCTGATCGCGACGCTATTCAT
>WQWK01000316.1 GCA_009785395.1 Conexibacteraceae bacterium | reverse complement strand
TTCGTCATGTCGTCGTAGGATGCGGCGCCGGTCGCAAGCCACCTCCAGACCTGATCGGACCGGTAGGCGGGCTCGCCCAGCTCGCTCAGCGTGCTCGTGAGGAGATCCAGGTCCACGCCGGATATGGTGACACTCGAAGGTCCTGAAGCCGATGCGACTTGCCAAATTCCTCGCAACCTCGGGCGTTTCCTCGCGCCGCGCCGCCGAGGAGATCATCCGCTCCGGCCGCGTGACGGTCGCCGGCGACACGGTCACCGATCCCGCCCGCGACGTCGACCACACGAGCGCGGTCGAGCTCGACGGCAAGCCGGTCGGCGCGGCTCCTCAGGAACTGGTCGTGTACGCCGTCAACAAGCCGGCCGGAGTGGTCTCGACCGCGAGCGACACCCACGGCCGGCGCACCGTCGTCGCACTCGTCCCGAGTCCGCAGCGGCTCTACCCGGTCGGGCGTCTGGACGCCGACACGACCGGCCTGATCCTGCTGACCAACGATGGCGACCTCGCGCATCGGCTCACGCACCCGAGCTTTGAGGTCGACAAGACCTACCGCGCGGTTGTGCGCAACGCGCCGGTCCGCGAGAGCGCGTTGCGAGCGCTGCGTACGGGAGTCGTCCTCGAGGACGGCAGGACCGCTCCCGCACGAGTCACGCGCGTCAGGCCCGACACGATCGAGATCACGATCCACGAGGGCCGCAAGCGCCAGGTCAAGCGCATGTGCGAGCACGTGGGCCACCGTGTGGTCACCCTTCAGCGCGTGCGCTTCGGGCCACTGACACTCGGCGACCTGCAGGTCGGCGGCCACCGCAGGCTGACCGCAAACGAGGTCAGCCTGCTGGGCGCGGCGGGGCGTCGCGTCACCGCGGGGCACGGTCACGGCGAGTCGAAACGAACCTCCAGCGGCCCCCCGGGCCCAAGCGGCGCCGTGATATAGCCGTCCATCCGGTTGGGTGGCTGTGCGTTGATCAGCACCGGCAGGCTGCTGGCACGCAGGCCGACGATCGTGAGCGTGGCGGCCCCATCAGGATCCGTGAGGACGGTCGCCGAGGCGCCTGCGGGGTTGCCGTTGAGCGATGCGATCCCATCCCGTCCGCCCGGGCTCTGGGTGATGCGGATCGGTACGCCGGGGCGTCGCAGGATCCCGTCCAGATCGCTGAGCAGCTGCAGCCGGACGTGGAGCGTGCGGCCCGGGCGGAAGACGTCGGCGAAAGATTGGGGGTTGAAGCCGACGTGCCATTGTGGTGGTGCGTACAGGTTGCTGACGCTCACCGACCCCGGGCTCGCGAGCAGCGCCACGACCCTCAGGCCGTAGAGCGCCGACAACTCCGATACCGCGTTGGGTGACAGCAGCGTGTATTGCGCTGTCGCGCCGGCCGGCAGGGAGCGGGGACCCGACCAGATGTGCCAGAAGGTGGTCACACCCGAGGCGGTCTGCAGCGTGAACGCCGGGGACGCGGCGGAGCCCGAGTGATTCGTCACACGCACAACGATCCTCTGGGCTAGGTGATAGCTCCCGCGCGCCTGCACGTCGACGATCCGCACGCCCAGCGGCCCTCCCGCCGCGAGCGCATACACGGCCACCGCAACCGTCACGGCGGCGAGGCCGGCGCTCGCGTAGAGCCACTCGCGTGAACGGACCCACCGAGCCCGCCAGTTCGGACCGCTCGCAGTGGCTGGCGGAAGCATCGTCGCTGCCCCGACCAGGCCGGGCGGCACCAGCGAGACGAGGTAGATCGCGTAGGAGCGCACCGCGAAGAAATAGGCGATGGCCGGCAGCACGAAGGTCGCGGCCTTCAGCAGCGGAAAGGCGCCGATGTAGACGACGAGCAGCAGGATCAGGACTAGGAGCGAGAGCAGCGTGATGGCGAACAGAGAGCCGCCGCCGAGCCCCAGGAACAGACTGAAGCCGATCGCGCCCTGACCCGCGGGCACGAGATCGTGGATCAATGGTGACAGCGTGCCGGTGACCCAGGCCGACGGCGACATCACGATGAACGCGAGGTTGGGGACGAGGAAGGTGACGAGCACCACGATCAGGTAGCGCCCGGCGCGCTGGGCGCCGGCACGCAGGCCGGCGCGCGCGTGGTCATCGCAGATCAGCCCGGCGAGGATGAACGGCAGGATCGGCCAGGGCGTCTGCTTGGAGGCCATCGCGAGCCCCATCGCCACCGGGCCGGCGAATGTGCGCCAGTCACGGGCGTCGAAGCGGTCCCAGCGGTAGGCGGCGATCACCAGCAGCGGCGTGAAGACCAGGTCGGTGAGCCCGATCGATGCAAGGCTCACCCATGCGCCGAGGCTTCCGAGGATCAGGGCCGCGGGCCGCAGCGACCGCGGCAGCAGCCTGAACGTCAGCAGCACCGCCAGCGACCAGCCGATCGCCTCCAATCCCGGTGCCAGGTCGAGCGTCCAGCCGAGCCACATGAACGGGAGGTAGACGAGGAACGACAGCGCCGGGTAGGAGACCTGGATGACGCGGGCGCCGGTCAGCGTGTAGGTGAAGCCGCCGGGCGACACGCTGAACATGGGAAACGAGGGCGCCATCGAATGGACGTACGGATTCATGCCGCGGCGCAGGAGCTCGGCCGCGTACTGATCGAAGGCCAGCTCGTCGGTGCCGTACTGAGGGAACAGGTGGAGCTGCAGCACCAGCCAGCCGCCGAACGACAGAATCGTCAGGAGCGCGGTTCCCCAGGCGAGCAGCTCGCGGACGCGCGGCGAGGGCAGCGCCGTATCGGGAACCCAGCTGACGATCACCGTGCCTAGCCCCCAGAGGCCGGCGACGATCGCGAGCAGCGCCGCCCAGCCGTAGCGTAGGGCGCCGTTCTCGAGCACGAAGGCCCAGCTGATCAGCGTGGCCCCGGCCAGCGTCCAGAGCATCCGCGACGCCCACGGCCGCTCCGAGGATCCAAGTTTCAGTGTTGTCACCACCGACTGCAGAGTGTCAGCTTTGCTGCACGAACTGCCCGTCCTTCACGTCGATGTCGCCCGGAGGGAGGAACAGGAAGAAGCGGTGTTTGTCTTCGTAGCTGTAGAAGAAAGGCGTGTCGGGCCGGGGGAGCAGAGGCGGGTTGCCGGTCCGAGCCGACGGAAGCTCGTCGCGGCCCACCGTCTGCGGCCGCGAGGCTCGCAGCTCGAGAATCCGGAAGTGCCCCACGCTCTTGGTGGCGACGGCGTGGAAGCCGGGGACGCGGTAATCGCGGGCCAGGTGCGAGGGTATGAGATTGCAAATCGAGCCCCACCAGCAG
>WQWK01000315.1 GCA_009785395.1 Conexibacteraceae bacterium | reverse complement strand
GAGCGCGGCGCCGGTCAGCACCCGCAGCCGCCGGTCCCGCGAGTCCGCGGCGACGAGCAGGAACGGGAGCAGCACGATCGTCGTGAACTTGACGGCGACGGCCAGCATCAGGACCGCGCCCGCGGCCCGGTCGCGGCCGGTGGCGAGCAGCAGGATCGCGGCCATCGATGGGACCAGCATCAGGAAGTCGTTGTGAAAGCCGCCGACCTCGTAGAACAGGTAGATCGGGTTGGCGGCGACGAACAGGACCGGGAGGCGAGGGTCGCGGTGCAGGCGCACCGCGACCCTCGCCACCAGCCACAGGAACCCGAGGCTGAGACCGACGATCACGACCTTCAGCACCCAGTAGGCGGTTGCCAGCGGCAGCCACGCGAGCGGCGTCGTCACGATCGTGAACAGCGGGCCATACGGGCTCGACAGGTTCCGCCAGGTGGCGAGCTGGTAAGCGGGATCGTGGCGCTCGGCGTAGATCACGTGGGTGTACGGGTTGAGACCGTGAAGGCCGGACAGCCGCGCGTAGCCGAGGTAGTCGCCGACGTCGTTCAGCGGCAGCGGGGGGCCGAGCAGGAGGATCCCCGAGACGATCACGACAAACGCCGCGATCACCTTCAGCGGCAGCCGGCGGCCGGCCAGCATCGCGACCGCGTAGGCGCACGTCAGCAGCGCCGTCAATTCGCTGTAGCGGCGGATGACGCGCGGGCGCGGCCAGATCGGCCGCGACAGCACCCAATGCAGGGGACCGGCCTCCCACAACTGGAACCCGTGTCCGCGCGCCACGAACGCGTGGGAGCCGGCGCTTGCGAACAGCACCACCGCGAAGACCCCGGCGAGAATCACCAGCAGCGCGATCAGCCCGGTCGCGCTGACCGCCCAGTCCGGGAGCGCGACCCGCAGGCGCCGGTGGGCGGCGCCACCGTCGGCTCCGTACGGCAGCCCGAGCACGGCGGCCTGCTCGCCGGTGCTGAAGAGGGCCAGCCCGTCTCGCCCAGCACGATCTTCTGACATCGAGTGAGATGATCCGTGCGAGCCTAAAGATCGGTCCTCACCAACGGTTGCGGTCCGGTTAGCTCTGCTCCGAAAAGGGCCATTGGACCGTCTGATGGTGTGAGATGCTCCGGCGATGCCCGTCGTCGCTCTCACCGTGCTTGCCGCGGCGCTGCGCTTCTACGGGCTTGGCCATCAGGGGTTCTGGTACGACGAGGCCAGCACGGCACTGCTGGTCAAGTTCAGCCCCGGCCAGATGCTCGGGCTGATTCCGCAAACGGAATCGACGCCGCCGCTTTACTACTGCGTCGCCTGGGTGTGGTCGCGCCTGTTCGGCGACACCGAGGCGGGCCTGCGGTCGCTGTCAGCGCTGGTGGGGGTGCTCGTCGTCCCGGTCGCCTACTTCGCCGCCAAAAAGCTGCTCGCGTCCCGGCGAGCGGCGCTGATCACGGCGGCGCTGACCGCCTGTAACCCGCTGCTGATCTGGTACTCGCAGGAGGCCCGAGCGTATTCGCTGCTGGTGTTGCTCTGCGCGCTCGCGACGCTCGCGTTCGCATATGCGCGCGCGACTCCGGATCCGAGACTGCTCGGCGCCTGGGCGCTGGCGAGCATCCTGGCGCTGCTGACCCATTACTACGCCGTCGTCGCGGTCGCGCCGCAGGCCGCGTGGCTGCTGTACGAGCACCGCCGCAGGCGCTCGGTCCAGCTCGCGATCGCGTCGGTCGTCGTCTGCGGCCTGGCGCTGATCCCGCTGGTCGTGGCGCAGTCGAACACCGGTCACGACGCCTGGATCGCGCGCAGCTCGCTGCACCTGCGGCTGGCCCAGATCCTGCCGCAGTTCCTGATCGGGACCGGCGCCCCGATCCGAATGGTCCTGAAGTACGCGGCGTTCGCGCTGGCGCTGGTCGGCCTCTGGCTGCTGGCGTTCCGAACGGGACGGCGCGAGCGCTGGCCGGCGCTGCTCGCCGCCGGGCTGGCGGTGTCCGGGTTCGTGCTGAGCCTGGTGTTTGTCGCCAGCGGCAACGACACCCTGATCACCCGCAACATCCTGGCGCTGTGGCTGCCGTGCGCGATCGCGATCGCCGGTGGCCTCGGGGCCGCCCGCGCGCGCTGGCTCGGGCCGGCGGTCGCCGCGGCGCTGTGCGGGATTGGCCTGACGGCGGCGATCGGAGTCGCCGCCGATTACGACCTGCAGCGCCCCAACTGGCGGCCGGTCGCGGCCGCACTGGGCCCGTGGCCCGCGATCGGCGCGGCTGGCGCCAAGCACGAGGCTTCCCGGGTCGTGCTGGTCCAGCGATACCTGGATCGGCTGCCGCTGGCGCTGTACATGCCGGGCCTCTCCTTCCCCAAGGGAAACTCCATGGCCCGCGTCGCCGAGGTCGACGTGATCTCGATGCACTCGCCCGGCCAGCCGTTGTGCTGGTGGGGCGCGGCGTGCAACCTGATCACGTCGCGCGCGCAGGCCGACTATCCGATACCGGGATTCCGCGAGGTCTCGAGACGACGGATCGAACAGTTCACGATCACGACGATGCGCGCCGCGAATCCGGTCCGCGTGACCCGGGCCGACCTCGCTTCGGCGCTGACGACGACGCGCCTGTCGCACGATATTTTCCTCGTCCAGCGCTAGAGCCGGCCGCAGCTTGGCGAACGCTGGAGGCCGGCCGCCTGGCGTCCCCCACGCCGGCGCGACGGAGCAGGCTGACCTCGGCCTCGGTCAGACGCCTGACGCCGCCGATCGGCAGGTCGCCGAGGCGCAGCGGACCGAAACGCACCCGCTGCAGCGACACGACGGGGTGGCCGACCTTTTCGCACATCCGCCGGACCTGACGCTTTCGGCCCTCGTGGATCGTCAGCTCCAGGGTGCCCGGCGCCAGGCGCCTGACCCGCGCGGGCGCGGTTCTGCCGTCATCGAGCTGCACGCCGGTCCGTAGCGCCCGCAGCGCCTGCTCCCGTACCGGTGGTCGCGAGACGACCGCACGGTAGGTCTTATCGACCTCGAAACTCGGGTGCGTCAACCTGTGGGCGAGCTCGCCGTCGTTGGTCAGCAGGATCAGGCCGGTCGTGTCCGCGTCCAGCCGGCCGACCGGGAACAGGCGAAGGGGGCCGCCGACCAAGCCGACGACGGTCGGGCGTCGCTGCGGATCGCTCGCCGTCGAGACGACGCCCGCCGGCTTGTTGACCGCGTACACGACCCGCTTGACGCGGTCTTCGCCGACGCGCCTGCCGTCGAGCGTGACCTCATCACCTGCTCCGACGTCGCGCGCCGGG
>WQWK01000314.1 GCA_009785395.1 Conexibacteraceae bacterium | reverse complement strand
GGGGGTGGGGCGTGGGCGGCGGGGCGAAGCGTCCAGGTCCTCCGCGATCCGGGGGAGAACGATCGCTCAGGTTGCGCGTCGTGCGCTCGAGATCTGGCCGATGCGTCCGGTGGTGAGCTGGGTCAGTTCGGCGATCTGTCCGTGCGCCCAGCCGCGATCGAGTGCTTGGTGGACGAGCGGGAGCCGGGCCGCCTCGAGCGCGGCGAGTTGGGCGCGGAGCTCGGCGATCTGGTTGGCGTTGTCGCGCAGCTGCTCGCCGAGCTCGCCGGCGTCGACGCGGCGGGGGGGACGGCCAGGCCGAGGCCGCGCGGGGGTGGGTGGTGATGCGGCCGCGTGGGGCATGCCCGCGAGTATCGCATAGCGGCTACGCAGAACAAGCGTGAGCCGGGGGCGAACACGAGAAAAGTCCTGCAAAGGAGATAATTCACCTTGACTTCTACTTAGGGCCTAAGTATAATGGTGGACATGAGCACACTCCGCAGCCGCCCCCGGCAGATGCGCACCCCCGGGGATCTCGCGGCTACCTACACCGAGCTTCACCGCTCGATCGTGCGCTACGTCATGGCCCGGTCCGAGGTTGACCGGGCTGTTGCCGAGGACGCCGCCAGTGACGCGCTGGAGGCAGTCCTGCGGCGGTTGCAGGCGGGGACGCCGACGTCTGCGGGCTGGGCGCGGCGGGTCGCGTGGTATGAGGTCGCCAAGGCAGAGCGCGCGGCCGTCCGCCTGGAGCAGCGCCTCAAGCTCGCCGCGACCCACGGCGGCGCTGTGATCTCGCGTCGCGGCGCGACCGGCCGCCCGGCGCAGGTCAGCCCGGAGCAGTGGGCCGCCGTCTCGGCGCTGTGCAACCCACGCGAGGCCGACGCGCTGGCGCTACGGATGGCAGGCCTGTCCTACCGCCAAGTCGCCGACCGCTTGGGCGTGCCGGAGTCGACGTCGACGAGCCGGATCGCGAGCGCGCACCGCAAGCTCCGCGCCGCTGCCCGCGACCGCTAAAGAACAGAAGGGAGGCACACTAAAGGGAGCGGCCAGCGGGCCGCTCCCTTTCGCTGTCCACAGCCCCGAAGAAGGGAGCCCCATGCCCAACCCTGATGATCAGCCGGTGATCGACCCGATCGCCTACGTCGCGCTGGCCGCCGCCGCGGCCGCGGCCGCGGCGCTCGAACTCGCCGACCTCGACCCCGATGAGCAGGTGACCGCGAACGCTGACATGTCGCCCGCCGACGCGCTGATCGCGATGCACCAGGCCGCCGAGGACCTCGACCTCGCCCGCCGCACCGGCGACCGCACCAACATCATCGAAACGCTCGCGATCATCGAAACCGCCGGCCGGATCGTCGTCCATCACTTCGTCGAACAGGCCAGCGGCAAGTTCGGCGGCGACACCGCCGCGATGATCAACGCCTCCCGCGCGCAGGTCGAGGGGAACTAGAGGATCAGACGCCCTTTGCAGGGCGCCTCAGAGATCCTGACGAAGTCTGTCCGTTATCTGCTCCAGCGTCCTGATCAACGCCTCCCGTTGCCCGTCGTCGAGACCGGACGCCGGCTGCTCGAGATCTGCGAATAGCCCTCCGACGGTCCGCCTGATGACTTCGTGACCGCGGGGAGTCGCCTTGAGCACAAGCAGACGGCGATCGGTCGGATGCGCGGCACGCCTGACGAGGTCGCCGCGCTCCAGTCGATCGCTGATCCCCGTCATCGTGCTCGAGTTCAAATCAAACGCGCGGCCGGCGTCCCGGGCCGTAACACCGTCCTCGTCACAAGCGCGATCAAGCACCAGATATTCGGTCAATCCCAGCTTGCTGGCATGCGCCTGCCCGATCAGATAGCTCACCAACGCGAGACTGAGATCGCAGAGCACGTCGACGAAATCACTCACGCCGGCCTCGGAGAGACCCTCGCTCTGCGCCGTCACCGCCCGAACCTTAGCCCCGACACACCCACGAAGCCCGAAGAGCTCCGGCCGATCCGTCGTGGAGCAGGAACTGCTGCTCTGACTCGACGGCGCCCAGAGCAGCAGCCAACCGATCACAGCCCCTGAGGCGAGAGGCCGTCGGAATATTCGGAAAGAGCGAGCTTTTGGGATGCGGCCGCGGTTCCGCGGAACGGCCGACGGTGACGTGTCGGTTGGCCTCTCAGGCGGTGTTCGCGATCCAGTGGCTGTGGAGTTTCAGGAGATTGTGGGTCGCTGCAACCAACCTGAACTCCGACCGCGCGGCGGCCATGCCTCGCATAAACCGGTCGATCCCACGGTTGTGTTTGATCTGGCCGAAGATCGGCTCGATCGTGATCTTGCGTTGTCGGTAGAGCTCTTTGCCACGTTCACTGGATAAGCGTTCGCGCATCTCGGCGTAGAGCCCGTTCTCCCACCCGGGGCGAGTACCGTCGCGCATTGTGCCGTCAGGCGGGATCAGGACCTCAATCCCCCGGTCGGTGATGGTGCGCATCTGTCCGCCATGCCAGTAGCCAGCGTCAGCAACGATGGCCTCGGGCCGCTCCTTCACGCCGTGGCGCTCGAGCTGGCCGAGGGTCGTCTCGAACATCGGCTGCAGGTGCCCGAAGTCGGCTGCGTCGTTACTGACCTCGGCCGCGAGGATGACCTGGCGGGCGTTGACCGCGATCTGCGCGTTGTAGGCCTGCCGCGGCGGGGTTCCCTGTGTGCGCATCACCCTGGAGTCCGGATCAGAGACGTTGATCTTCCCCTCCGGCAGCTCCGGCGGCACATAAGGCTTCGGCGGTGACCCGAACCGACGGCCGGTCTTATCCACCACACGCTGGCGGTAGCGCTCGTACTGAGCGTTTGCCTCGACGTGCACCTCGTGCTCGTCCTCGAGCCGCCTGGCGGCATCAAACAACCGCTCCTCGCGGTCACGAGCAATCGCCCGTCCCTCCTTGGCCCTACGCTGCTCAAGCTCTCGGCGCGCCTCCCGAAACCAGTTGCGCCGACCGCCGTGATGCGTCACGAACCGCTCGGGCGCCAACTCCATCTCCGTCACATCAGCTTCCCGCTGACCGTCCCGCTCAGCCTCACCGTGCCCGCCCTTCCGCTCAGCCAGCCGGCGCTTGGCCTCACCCAACGCCTGCCGACGGCCTTCCGCCGTGCGCAGCTGCTCGGGCAACTCATCACCACGCGCCTCGCCGTAGAGCTCGTCCTCCCGGCGGTCGGTCTCCTCCGCCTCGCGCAAGATCTCCAGCGCGATCTGCCGGTAGTCACGGTTCTGATCCATCGACGCGTTCGCCTTGATCTTCGTCCCGTCGATCG
>WQWK01000313.1 GCA_009785395.1 Conexibacteraceae bacterium | reverse complement strand
GCACATCATCGCCGGCGGCCTTGACCAGGTCTGGCTCCGCAAGGTCCCGCATGTCAAGACCCTCAGCGAGAAGCTCGCGCTTCAGGCGGCGTAGCGAGTGATCGAGTTCATCAATCAGGACACCTGCACGAACTGCAACAGGTGCGTGGAGGTGTGCCCCACCGACGTGTTCGAGGTTGGCGGCACGGTCCCGCAGATCGCCCGCCAGCAGGATTGCACCTCATGCATGAACTGCGAGCTCTACTGCCCGCACGACAGCATCTACGTCTCACCGGTCCGTTGGCCCGAGGAGCACCTGGACAAGGCGGCGATCATCGCCTCCGGCGTGCTCGGCTCCTATGCCAGGGCGATGGGCTGGAGCCATGGCGAGGCGCCGAACGGCACCCGCGACAACATCGGCGCCCACCAGATGAAGCGCCGCGAGCGGCAGGGCCCGCCGCGGCTGCCCGACCCGGCCAACCGCGATTACGCGATCCACAAGCGCCTGGCCGAGCTGCGCGAACGCAACCTGATCCCGGTCGAGAAGTAGCCGCGCTCGGGGCCGCAACCTCCGGCGGCCCGCACCGATGGCCCATAAGTGGACAATCTCGATAATATCTATGCAGTTACTCCACATCTGACTAGGCTGCCCGGCCATGAAACACAAGTCCTCTTCCAACAGCAGGCTGCGGCTGGGCGTGGCGGCCGCGGTCTTCGTCGCCGCAAGCCTGATCCTGACGCCGGCCGCCTACAGCGGCTTCGGAGCGTCAGCCGCGAACGCCGCGCCCGCCAAGCAGCTGACGACGCTGCTGGTCGGGTCGCCGGGCGCGGCGCCCGACACCAAACAGTCCCTCAGCGGCGCCGCCGGGTGGGCGATTCACCTCGGCAAGGGCCCAGGCGATCCTGGCCAAGTACGGCTACAAGTTCGGCGGCGACGTCGGCTTCTTGAGCGGCGTGCCGGCGGAATCGGCGCTCATTTCTGGATCCGTCCAGCTCGTCGCGATCGGTGGCCCGCCGGCACTCGAGGGCGCCGGT
This sequence comes from Conexibacteraceae bacterium, assembly GCA_009785395.1. The sequence continues at coordinate 2,265 of WQWK01000313.1, read as the reverse complement.
CAGGGCCACCCGACCCGCGCGATCTTCGCGTCGGGCGGATCGACCGACTTTTCGATCGCCGCGCCGACGGGTGGCATCACCAACGTCAGCCAGCTCGCCGGCAAGAAGGTCGGCGTCGGTGTCGGAACGATCATGCAGCAGTACCTCAACTACATCCTCGCCAAGAAGGGCCTGACCGGCAAGGTCACGGTCGTCAACCTGGCGAACGTCGCCGACGCATATCCGGCGCTGATCAACCACTCGATCGACGCCTACGTCGACTCGGGAACGCAGGTCGCCGAGTGGAAAGCCAAGGGTGGCGTGACGTCGATCGAGAATTCATTCCAGGACTACCCGAGCTACGGCAGCTCCAGCGTCGTCGCGGTTACGAAGAGCTTCCTCAAGGCGCATCCCAACATTCAGCAGGCCTACTGGGCGCTGTACAGCGAGGGTGAGAAGCTGATCAGGCAGAACCCCACCGCATACCTCGCGTGGACCGCAAAGAACGCCGGCATCCCGCTCTCGATCGAGAAGCAGACCGCGCGGATCACCTACCAGAGCACGCCGATCTCGACGTCAGGAGTCACGGCCGCTCAACAGGCTCAGCAGTTTCTCCTGTCGGCCAAGCTGATCCCGAAGCTGGTGAACCTGAAGAGCTGGTTCGTCAACTACCCGACCGGCACCACCTAGATGGGAGCCTTCGACCTGCCGCTTCCCGAGCTGGCAGAGCGCACCGAGCGGTCCGGTGCAAACACCGCGACCGCTGCCGACGCCGGCGACGCCCCCAGCGTCGCCGGCCTCGCGCCGCCGAAGCTGGTCCATCCGAAGTCCCGCCGCCGCAGCATCGACCTGGCCTTGCGGGCGCTTGGGCCGCTCGCGCTGGTCTTCATCTGGTGGTACGCGGGCTATGCGCACTGGGTCAGCCCGCAGGTCCTGGCGGGCCCGGGGGCGGTGTGGAGCGCATTCTGGAAGCTGCTTACCAACGGACAGCTCTGGTACAACCTCTCGGCCTCGCTGAAGCTGGCCTTCACCGGTCTTCTGATCGGCGGCACGGCGGGCTTGGTGCTGGGCCTGACGACGGGTCTCACCAAGCTCGGCGACGAGCTGATCGATCCGTTGTTCCAGATGATGCGGACGGTGCCGTTCATCGCCCTTTCGCCGCTGCTGATCCTGTGGTTTGGCATCGGCGACGGGCCGAAGGTGCTGTTGATCGCGGTGGCAGCGTCGCACCCGCTGTATCTGAACAGTCACAGCGGGGTTCAGAATGTGGATCGCAAGGTCCTTGAAGCCGCCCGGGTGTACGGCGTCTCACGGCTGCGGATGATCTCGGAGATCGTGCTGCCCGAAGCGCTGCCGTCGCTGATGGTCGGCTTGCGGCAGGCGCTCACGATCTCGCTGCTCGGGCTGATCTTCGCCGAGCAGATCAACTCCACCAGGGGCATCGGCTACCTGCTCACCTCCGCGGAGTCGGACTTCCAGACCAACGTCATGTTCGTCTGCATCGCGCTGTACGCGCTGTGGGGGCTGAGCGCGGACATGCTCGTGCGCTTCCTGCAGTGGGCGCTGATGCCGTGGCGGCACGCCAGTCGCACCGCCAAGACCAGTGCCGGCTGAGCCGGCCCGGCGATACCGGTGACCACGCAGCTCTCGGTCAGGATCAGGGACGCGCGCAAGACGTTCGGGGCTCGCGTCGTGATCGACGGCCTCGACCTCGACATCGAAGCCGGCGAGTTCGTCGCGCTGCTCGGCAAGAGCGGCAGCGGCAAGACAACCCTGCTGCGTGTGCTGGCGGGCCTCGAGGAGCTCGACGAGGGGGAGATCCTGGTGCCCACCGTCCGCACCACCGTCTTCCAGGAGCCTCGCCTGGTGCCGTCAAAGCGAGCAATCGCCAACGTCCTGCTGGGGCAGCCTCGAAGCAGGGCGAACAAGGCCGACGCGCTGGCGGCGCTGGAGGAAGTCGGACTCGGCACCCACGTCCGCAACTGGCCATCGACCCTGTCCGGCGGCGAGGCCCAGCGGGTCGCGCTGGCGCGGGCGCTGGTGCGCAAACCCGACCTGCTGTTGCTGGACGAGCCGTTCGCCGCGCTCGATGCGCTGACCCGCCTGACGATGCATGAGCTCGTGATCTCATTGCTCCAGCGTCATTCGCCCGCGGCGCTGATCGTCACCCACGACGTCGACGAGTCGATCGCGCTCGCTGACCGGGTATTGGTGCTCACCGGCGGGCGGATCTCGCTCGACCTACCGGTCGCCATCGCTCGCCCGCGGGACCGCCGGGATCCCCGG
>WQWK01000312.1 GCA_009785395.1 Conexibacteraceae bacterium | reverse complement strand
CGACATGGCGCGCGCGCGTAACCGCGATGCGGTGCTCAAGACGCTGCGCAAGGCACTCGACGAGGACCGCACCAAGACGTTTGTCGTCGAGATCTCGCCGCTCGGGCTGGTCGAGATGACCCGCCAGAACGTGACGGAGGGCGTGCGCGAGATCATGACCCGGCCCTGCCCGACCTGTCACGGCGAGGGCGTGATCAAGTCCGAGGAGACGATCGCGATCGAGTTCGAGCGCCGCATGCGCGAGCTCGCCCCCAAGGTCGACGCCGAGGCGCTGCTGCTGCAGATGAACCCGCGCGTCAGCCAGGAGTTCACCGGCCATGACGCGCGCGTGCTGCGGGCGATCGAGGCCGACACCGGCAAGTGGTTCCATTTCGAAGGCTCCGAGGGCCTGCCGCTCGAGCACTTCGCGGTGCTGATGGAGGCTGATCGCGAGCAGGTGCTCGAGCGCGCGCTCCCGTTCCGCGAGGGTGAGGAGGTCTACCTCGAGGTGATCGAGCCGCACATGTACAGCGCCGGCGACGCCGTCGCCAAGGTCGACGGCTACATCATCTCCGTCAGAGGGGCCGAGAAGGCGGTCGGCCAGAAGCGGCTCGTGCGGATCGACGAGGTCGACCGCACGGAGGCGGTCGCCGTGCTGATCGACCAGCCGCCGGCCGAGGCGCAGGACGCCAAGCCCGCCGCGAGCAAGCCGGCGGCGCGCAAGCCGGCCGCTCGCAAGCCCGCGGCACGCAAGCCGCGGGCGAGCGCCGAGAAGGAGCCCGAGGCCGCAGCCGAGAAGGAGCCCGAGGCCGCAGTCGAGACTGTTGCCGAGACCGCTGCGGAGGCCGCTGTCGAGAGTGCTGCCGAGACCGGGTCCGACACGGTCGAGGAGGCCCCGGCTCCTGCTCGGCCACGTCGGCGGCGCACCGCCAAGCCCGCGGTGCAAGCGCAACCGCCTGAAGATCAGGAGCCCGCTGCTAAGGTAGACGACGCAGGGACCGGCGATGACACGCCTGGAAACGACGCGGATGACGTAGAATCGTCACCCCGGCGTCGTGGCCGGCGCGGTGGGCGTCGGCGTTCCACGGCCAAAGCCGGCACGGCCACACAGGCCGCAGAATCTTCCTCAGAGTGATCATGTACGCAATCGTCAAGACAGGCGGCAAGCAATACCGCGTCCAGGAGGGCCAGCACCTGCTCGTTGAGCGGCTGCCCGAAGCGGACGGCGCGAGCGTGTCGCTGACCCCGCTGCTCTACGTCAACGGCGACCAGGTCATCGACGGCGAGGACATCGCCAAGGTGCAGGTCGCGGCGACGGTCGTCGGCCACGAGCGTGGCCCCAAGCTTCGTGTCGTCAAGTTCAAGCCCAAGCGCGGCTACAAGCGCCGCAACGGCCACCGTCAGGAACTGACGCGCATCGAGATCAAGAACATCAAGCTGGCGTCTGGGGCCTCGCGTTCCAGCAAGGCCAAGGCTGCCGCCCAGGAGACTGAAGATGGCGCATAAGAAGGGCCTCGGCTCATCCCGTAACGGTCGCGACTCGAACGCACAGCGCCTCGGCGTGAAGGTGTTCGCCGGCGAGACCGTCACCGGCGGCGAGATCATCGTGCGTCAGCGCGGCACGGTCTTCAAGCCCGGCGTCGGCGTCGGCATCGGCAAGGACGACACGATCTTCGCCAAGTCGGCGGGCGTCGTGCAGTTCAAGCACGGCTGGCGCGGCCGCGTGATCAGCGTCGAGCAGCCGGCCGACGCGGCCTAAGAGCACCAGACCGCGCCGTACCAGCCGCTGACGCGGCGCGCTGAGCGCGCCCGCGCGCTCGCCTACGCTGGCAGCACCGCCGTGCACTCGGGGCATCGCCGCGCCTTCACCGGGATGTCCATCGTGCACTCGGGGCACTCCTTGATGTCTGGGTCGTCCTCGGCGTGGCGGCTGCTGTAGTAGTCGTAGGGCCGCACGACGAAGAAGTAGACCGCGAACGCCGTCACGACGAACGTGAACACGTAGTTGAGGAAGTCCCCGTACAGGAAGTGGCTGTTGTTGATGGTGAACGAGAGCGACTCGAAGTTCGGCTGGCCGAAGATCAGCGCGATGATCGGCGTGATCAGGTCCGCGACAAACGCCTTGACCACGGCCGCGAAGAGCGTGCCGAAGACGAAGGCGACGGTCAGCGTCACCAGATTGCCCTTCATCAGGAAGTTCTTGAAGTCCGTGAGGATCGACTTCACGCTCGGGCCACCTCCATGTTGTTTGCCGTAGCGGCATAGCCTAGGCAGCGGTCCGGCGGACCCAGGCGGTCCCGCTGGCGACCCCTAACCTCTCAAAAGCCCAGCAAATGAAAGACAGAGCGCGAATCCACGTAAGGGCGGGCGGCGGTGGCGACGGTTGCATGAGCTTCCGGCGCGAGGCCCACGTGCCCAAGGGCGGCCCCGACGGCGGTGACGGCGGCCGCGGCGGTGACATCGTGCTCGTCTGCGACGACTCCTATCGCGACCTCGAGCACTTCCGCCGGAGCTCGCACTTCAGCGCCAAGCGCGGGGTCCACGGCCAGGGCTCCCAGCGTCACGGCGCCGACGGCCAGACGCTCGAGATCCCGGTGCCACCCGGCACCGAGGTCGTGGTCGAGGCCGACGGCACCCAGCACGACCTCGTGCGGCCGGGCCAGCGGGCGGTCGTCGCCCAGGGCGGCTCCGGCGGACGCGGCAACCGCCACTTCTCGAGCTCGACCCGCCAGAGCCCGCGGTTCGCCGAGCGCGGGCTCGCCGGTGACGAGAGCTGGATCACGCTGCAGCTGAAGCTGCTCGCCGACGCCGGGCTCGTCGGCCTGCCCAACGCCGGCAAGTCCTCGCTGATCTCGGTGCTCACCCGGGCCGCGCCGAAGATCGCCGACTACCCCTTCACCACGCTGCAGCCGGTGCTCGGGACGCTGCACCAGGACGAGCGCCAGCTCGTGATCGCGGACATCCCGGGGCTGATCGAGGGCGCCGCCGACGGCGTCGGGCTCGGCCATGACTTCCTCGCGCACGTGGAGCGCACGCGCCTGCTCGTGCACGTGCTCGACCTGGCGCCGCTCGACGGTAGCGACCCGGTCCAGAACTTCGAGACGGTCGAGCGTGAGCTCGCGCTCTACCAGCAGCGCCTCGCCTCGCTGCCGCGGATCGTCGCGCTGTCCAAGGCGGACCTCGTCACGCCCGAGCAGGGCGAGGCTGCGCGCGCGTGGTGGCAGCAGCGGATGGGGGAGGAGGTGCCGGTGATCCTCACCTCCTCGGCCACGCGCCAGGGGCTCGAGGAGCTCACGATCGAGCTGCT
>WQWK01000311.1 GCA_009785395.1 Conexibacteraceae bacterium | reverse complement strand
TGCGTGCGGCTGTGCGGCGCGCTCGGCTACGGCGAGGAGCTGCTGCTGGAGAAGTGGGCCCGTGACGCGAAGATCCTCGACCTGTTCGAGGGGACCCAGGAGATCCAGCTGCTGATCATCGCCAGGCTGCTGCTCGGGAAGACCTCGGCCGACCTGAAGTAGCCGCCGCTCCCCAGCGCCTCACGAATAGACGTCCGCAGGCGTGCGAGTGTGCTGTTGGACCGAGATTGCCACAGAGGACGCGCCGTTCTCTCTGGCGCAATGGGTCATATAGACCCACGGATCAGCTGAGAACGCCCGCCGATCAGGCCGGTCCAAACGTAAACATCAACCTGCCTGTTAGACCGTTGCTGGCTACCGTGAGCATCTCCAACAGATCTTCATTCTGGATCGGCTGGAAGCATGGATCCCGACCTCTCAAGCCCCTGACCGTCGTGCCGAAGCATCATCTCGTGGACCCCGCCCTCGCCGCTCGCCTCGTCGGCGTCGGTCTGACGGGTCTGCTGCAGGGCCGCGGAACCCGAATGTCGACCAGCACCGGAAGGTGGCAGTCGCCACGAGATCCACCTCATCGTCGAGGCGCCTGACCGACGCTGCCTGGCGATCGAGGCCAAGCTCGGCGGCGCCGCGAGCGACGAAGACATCGGGCACCTCAACTGGCTGCATCAACAGCTTGGAGACGGTGGTGCCACCGGCGCTACTCGGCCCCTGACGGCCGAGCTCAGGTGCGGGCGGCGGCGATTGCCTCCGTCGGCCGGTCTGGGTTTTCGGGCACGAACGTCATCGCCCGCTCGGCCAGAGCGGTGATCGTCAGGCTCGGGTTGACGCCGACGTTGGCCGGGACCGCGGCGCCGTCGGTGACGAGCAGGTTCTCGTAGCCGAACACCCGGTTGCTGCTGTCGACCACGCCCGTCGAGGCGTCGGCGCCGATCGGCGCGCCGCCAAGGATGTGGGCCGTCACCGGGATCGCGAGCATCGCCTCGCTCATCCAGCTCCACGGCTCCCCGCCGATCCGGTTCGCAAACCACCGGGCCGCGTCGTAGGCGGCCGGGATCTTGTCGGGGTTCGGATTCTCCCGGTCCTGCTCGGCGGTCAGCACCACTCCCCCGCCCGGCAGCCGCCGGCGCACCTTCAGCCGGATCGAGTTGTCGAGCGTCTGCATCACCAGCAGGATCACCGTTCGCCGTGAGACGCCCTTGATCCGGAGCGCTTTGACCAGCGTCATCGGGCGCCGGGCGGCGGCGAGCAGGAAGTGCAGCGGGCGGGTCCCCCGCCGCCCGGCTTCGACCATCAGCGACCGCAGCAGCATCTGCGAGTCACCGCCCTTGCCGTAGGTGACGACCTCGATGTGGGTATCCGCGTCGGTGAAGATGCTCGAGGTGATCGCCAGCGACTCGCTGAAGTCCCAGTCGCTGCCCTCCGGCGCCGTCGCCGCCATGATCGACTCGCTGTTGGTCCTGACCGAGTAGCCGAGCTTGTCCGAAATGTTCGGCAGCGAGCCGGCCAGCTTGCACCGCGCCAGCAGCCGGTTGGTTCCGAGCGCGCCGGCGGCGACCACGACCCCGCGGGCCGTCAGCTGGGACTCGTCACCCCGCAGCCAGGCGCCGGAGCGGCGATGCACGACCCGGTAGCCCTCGGAGCCGTCGGGCGAGCCGAGCGGCCGCACGTCGGTGACGGTCCGCTCCGGCATCACCTCGACCCCGAGCCGCTCCGCCAGCCACAGGTAGTTCTTGACGAGCGTGTTCTTGGCGCCGTGGCGGCAGCCGACCATGCAGCTGCCGCAGCGCATGCAGCCCGTGCGGTCGGGTCCGGCGCCGCCGAAGAACGGGTCGGGGACGGTCACGCCGGGCTCCCCCATGTAGACGCCGACCCTGGTCCTTGAGTACGTGTCCTCGACCCCGATCGTCTCGGCGTACTCCTTCAGCAGCAGGTCAGCCGGCCCATCCTGGTCGTAGTCGACGACGCCGAGCATCCGTTCGGCCTCGTCGTAGTGCGGCGCCAGCTCGTCCTCCCAGTCGGCGAGCTGCGACCACTGCGAGCTCTCGTAGAACGCCGGACGGGCGCGATAGAGCGTGTTCGCGTAGCCCAGGCTGCCGCCGCCGACGCCGCAGCCCGAGAGGACGAAGACGTCGCGGAACAGGGTCATCCGCAGGATCCCCTTGAGTCCCAGGTACGGCGCCCACAGATATCGCCGGGCATCCTTGGTCTCCTCGGCGAAGTCGCTGTCCTCGAACCGCCGCCCGCACTCGAGCACGCCGACCCGGTAGCCCTTCTCGGCGAGCCGCAGCGCGGCGACGCTGCCGCCGAAGCCGGAGCCGATCACCAACCAGTCGTAGTCATAGCCGCGAGTCATCCAAACGCTCTCTCTCCAGGAAGCCACCTCGCCCGTCGGGCGAGGTTACCAGCATATAAATTTATGCCCCGGTAACGCTTGGGGTGCGTTCGTTGTACGTCAGTGCGATGATCGAACTCATGACCGGCGGTGATGTCCGTGCGGACGCCGCTCGTAACGAAGCGGCCCGCGTCGAGATCCTCAGAAACGATGCGCGACGCAGTCTGGGCGAGAATCTCGAGCAGGCCGACGCCTTGATCAAGGCTGCCTACGAGCTGGCCGGCGGGTTCGCCGCAGCTCGTGCTCGCGAGCAGGATGAGTAAACGCCTGGACGTTGGCGCGCTGCTGCGCCAGCTTCACGATGCGCGCGTCGAGTACATCCTGATCGGCGGGCTTGCGGTGAATGCCTGGGGGGTTATCCGGTCAACCAAGGACGTCGACATCTGCCCGTCGCCGGATTCGGAGAATCTTGCCCGCCTGGCCGGGCTGTTACGGCAGCTCGACGCGAGACAGCTCGGGGTTGGAATCGAAGGGTTCGCGGAGCCAGAGATGCCGTTTGATCCCACCAAAGCCGAGGACTTGGCCGACGGCCGCAACTTCCGCCTGGAGACCACGTTCGGCGTGTTCGACATCATGCGATGGGTTCCGGGAATCGATGCCGATCACGCCTTTGCAACGCTCGCAGCGAGTGCCGAGCGGGCCGTGGCGTTCGGGATTGAGATCAAGGTTTGCTCGCTCGCGGACCTGCGTGTGATGAAGCGCGCCACCGGGAGACCTCAAGATCTTGCGGATCTCGCGGATCTCGACCGCGCGCATCCACCTGAGTCATAGGTGACCCAAGCGTGCGGTGGCGCGCTGGCCGGTCACGACCTCAGCGTGAGCGTCTTGGTGGCGGGCTTCGCGTTGGCGGGCGCGAGTTCGACGGTCACCTTCGTGTTCGCGGGGTGTTCGGAGT
>WQWK01000310.1 GCA_009785395.1 Conexibacteraceae bacterium | reverse complement strand
TGAGCTTGACGAGGACATCCACCTCGAGCACCGGCGGCTGCTGCTGCCTCCGTTCCATGGCGAGCACCTGAAGGCGATGACCGAGCTGATGCGTGAACTCGTCGACGCCGAGCTGTCGCAATGGCCGCTGGACCAGCCGGTGAGTCTGCACCCGTATCTTCAGCGGCTGACGCTCGCGATCATCCTGCGGACGGTGTTCGGGATCGAGGAGGGCCCACGCGAGGAGAAGCTGCGCGCAGCCGTAAGACGGGTGCTGACGATCGCTGAGAGCCCCGCCTCGCTGATGCTGCCCGCGCTCAAGCGGCGCGCGCCGTGGCTGCCGGTGATGCGGCGCCTGCGCCGCTACCTGGCCGAGACCGACGCCGTTGTTTACGCGCTCGTGCGCGAGCGCCGCGAGGCGATGGCGGGCGGTGCCGATGCGGCCGGCCCGGACGTGCTGTCGATGCTGCTGGCCGCCCGGCACGAGGACGGCAGTCCGATGAGCGATCAGGAGATCCGCGACGAGCTGATGACGGCGCTCGTCGCCGGCCACGAGACGACCGCGTCACAGCTGGCCTGGACGTTCGCGCTGCTCGCGCGCGACCAGCGTGTGCTCAACAAGCTGCGCGCGGAGCAGCGGGCCGGTGCCGGCGACGCGTACCTGACCGCGACGCTCAACGAGGTCCAGCGCCTCTGGCCGGTGGTCCCGAACGCCGAGCCGCGGCTGACGATGGAGCCGGTCACGATCGGCGATTACACCTACCCGCGCGGTGTGGTGCTGGTGCCATCCGCCTTCATCCTTCACCACGATCCCGAGCTCTATCCGGACCCGTTCGCGTTCAAGCCAGAGCGGTTTGTCGACGCCGCACCCGGTACCTACACCTGGATCGCGTTTGGCGGTGGGCGCCGCCGCTGCCTCGGGGCCGCCTTCGCCACGCAGGAGATGAAGCTCGTGCTGGGCGCGGCGGTGGAGCGCTTCCAGATCGAGCCTGGCCAGGACAAGCCCGAGTATCCACGCCGCCGCAGCATCACGATCAGCCCCTCGAGCGGGGCCTGTGTGATCCTGCGCTCGCGCTGACCGCGCGCTTCTGGGCTCGCGCTGACCGCCGCGCGCTCCGGCTCACACCGCCGCGCGAGCTCAGTTCTTGCCCGTGTGCGGCGCAGGCTCCGCCTGCAGGTGCGGGAACGAGGTGCTGAAGCCCGGGATCTTGCCGGCGGCCCGGCACGGTGGGGTGGCGACCTTGTTCGACTTCGACCGATACACGTAGCGCTGGATCAGCTGCGCCAGGTTCGTTGGGGTGGTGCTCGCGGGGGCCGCGGGGTTGGGGTTCGAGCACTGGCTCGTGTCGAGCACTGACAGGCCCTGCGCGAGCTGGCTGAGGGCGCCGGGCGTCTTGTAGGCGTTGTCACGGCTTGAGCCAAGCGGCTTGGTGGTGGTCGCGAGGCTGCCCGGGCCGAGTGTCTGCGACGCGCGGACGTAATAAATCGCCTGGCCGATCGCGTTGGGCGCCTCATGGTCAAAGCCCTGGCTCGCGGCCGTGACGTTGCCGAAGAAGCCGGTGATCTCCTTCTTGTACAGGCCGATGTAGCTCACGATCGGGTTGGCATTGCGCAGGAACGGCTGGAACGCGTGCAGCAGCCCGGGGATCTCGTTGAGGATCGTCTCGAGCGCGGGCAGTCCGCGCTTGGAGGCGGTGACGGCCGGCCCGAGCCGCTCGAACAGCGCCTTGAAGGTGGGGGAGATCTGCTTGGTGTACCTGAACGTCTGCTCGAGCTCGCCGGTGAGCGGCAGGAGCTGCCTGATCACCGGATCGGCCTTGTCACCGAACTGCGTCAGGGCCGGCAGCGCCAGCCGGCTCTGCAGCTCGAACTGCGGCAGCGCCCTGAACACGGCGGCCAGCTGGTGGTTGCGCGCGGCGGTCGTCTTGAAGAGGTTGTCAGAGGCGGTGATCAGCCCTGCCAGCTCGCCCTTGCGGGCGCTGATCGAGCGGAAGAAGGTGCCGGTGTTGGAGACCAGCTTGCCGAGGTCCGAGGACTGGCTGTTGAGCGCGCTGAGCAGCTGCTGGCTCGAGTCGAAGAACCCGGGCAGGTCGCCGAAGGACGCATTGATGTCAGCGCCGCGGCCCTGCGTCGCCTGCGCCTGCGACTGCACCCAGGTGTCAAACGCTCTGCGCGTCTTCGGATCGAAGGTCGAGAGGATCTGATCGAGCGTGACGTTGGGGGTCACCTGGGCGTCGGGCAGGCGCCCGCCGTCGGGCAGGTTGCCGGACTTGCGGCTGCCGTAGCTGAGCGCCACGAAGGTCTCACCGAGCAGCGTCTTGATACGCAGGGCCGCGTGTGTGTCGCGCGGGAGCGGCTCAAACTGATTGTCGATCTGGAGCGTGGCCAGCGTGCGGCTGTCCTGCGGGTCGAGCTTCAGTCCGACGACCTTGCCGACGTTGACGCCGGCGATGCGCACGTCAGCTCCGGTCGCGAGCTCGTTGGCCTGCGGGAACGCGACCTGCACGCGATAGCCCTGCGGGACCAGCGGGAACGTCCCGCCGAAGTCGATCCACAGATACGCGAGCGTCACCACGCAGGCGAGCACGAACGCGATCAGGAGCGCGACGCGAAGTGGGCTGGGTGCCTGCTTGATCATCGTTTGGGGACGTCCGCGCTGCAGACGCGCTTGTAGTTGGGGAGGTTCAGGAGGTTGATCAGCGTCGAGAGCGTCGGGTTCTGGGCCGGGTCTTTGATGAAGTTCTGCATGAACTGGAGCGTCCCGCAGGTGTAGAGCAGGAGGTTCTGCTGCAGCGGGCTGACTCCGTCCTGGCTGGACAGAGCCGAGTTGGTGTCGTGGTTGGCCCACGGCACGTAGAACAGATAGCTCTGGCTGTTCTTGGACTTGTAGGCGAGCTCGTTCAGGATGTTGTTGAGCTCGGTTGCGAGTCGCGTCAGCCCCGGGGTCGACTTGGCGAGCTTCTCGGTCGCGGGCCCGAGCACGCGCGCGGTCGGCTGCGCCTTCTCCGAGAACGGGCGCAGCTGGTTGGCGATCACCGGCGTCGTCTGCTTGAAGAACGGCTGCAGGTCGGCGAGCGTCGTGCCCAGGCTGGCGGCGGACGGACCGAGGTTCGTGAAGGTCGAGTGCAGCGTGTGGCCGAGCTTGGTCGCGTCGCCCAGCGCCGTGTCCGTGCTGCCGAGCGCGCCGGGCAGCAGCCTGATCGTCTCCTGCAGCTGCTGGTCCTCGGCGGCGAACGCGTGCCAGACGCCGGCGTTGCCCTTGACGAACCGGGTCAGCTGGTGCTCGTTGTCGCCCAGCGCGGTCGCGATCTT
>WQWK01000309.1 GCA_009785395.1 Conexibacteraceae bacterium | reverse complement strand
GCTGCGGACCTACTACCTCGACGACCAGGCTGTCGCGGAGTTGGCCACCCGCGCCGTGTCAGTCCGCCGCGAGCAGGTACTAGGAGAGTAATGGCCACCACCGCGCAGATCGAACTCGGCGCCGCGCGTCAGGTCGTCCAACGGCTGAACGACCCGGATACCGGCGATCGCTACCAGCGGTGGCTCCGACGGGCGCGGGGCTGCTCGCACCCGGTCCGGCTGCGCGGTGCCTCGCATGACGCCGACGTGGTGACAGGCGAGGTCGTCTCTGAGTTCACCAGCGACACCGAGCCTGACGGGGTGATCCTGAAACCGTGCGGGAACCGCCGCGTGAGTGTGTGCCCGGCGTGCAGCGAGGTCTACCAGGGCGACGCCTGGCAGCTCGTCGCTGCGGGACTGCGCGGCGGCAAGGGAGTACCCGAGACGGTCGCGGAGCATCCGTTCGTGTTCGCAACGTTCACCGCTCCCGGCTTCGGGCCGGTCCACAGCGTGCGGGAGGCCAACGGTAAGCGGCTTGGGTGTCGCCCGCGATCGCGCGGTGAGACGTGCCCACACGGCCGGTCGCTGGCGTGCAACAAGCGCCACGCCGACGATGACCCGTGCCTTGGCGAGGCGATTTGTCCTGACTGCTTCGACTATCAGCGCGCGGCGCTGTGGAACCACAACGCGGGCCGCCTGTTCAAACGCACACGAACCTACGTCGAGCGCGAGCTGGCACGCGCTGCCGGACTGACACAAAAGGCCGCACGGGAGCTGGTGCGGGTCTCCTACGTCAAGGTCGCCGAGTTCCAGCGCCGCGGGGTCGTTCACTTCCATACCGTCTGGCGTCTCGACGGCCTCGACCCCGACGGCGAGCTGGTACCGCCACCCGCCGAGTTTGACGCGCAACTGCTCGCCGACGCGATCACCGCCGCGCTGGCAAAGGCCAGCGTCCCAGCCGAGCAGCCCGACGCGCAGCCCTACACGTGGGGCGCGCAGCACGAAACGCGGGTGCTCGACCTCGCCCGCCAGGCCGAGGAGGCCGGGCGGATCGCGGCCTACATCGCCAAATACGCGACCAAAGCCAGCGAGCAGGCCGGTGGCACGCAGCGTCGGATCAGGCACGGCTACGAGCTCCCCGATCTGGACTGTCGCGATCATCCCAAGCGGCTGATCACCGCCGCCTGGAAGGCCGGTGATCGTAAGGAGGTAGACGCCGTCCGGGTTCGCCGGTGGGCGCACCAGCTCGGCTACGGCGGCCACTGCTTCACCAAAAGCCGCCGGTACTCAACGACCTTCAAAGCACTCCGCGCCGCGCGCGCAGACCACGCTGCCGACCAAGCCCAGGGCGTGTCCGAAGCTGTGGCAAAAAGTGACCACAACCTTGTCCGCGTCAAGGCCTGGGACTACGCCGGACGGGACTACCCACGCGCCGGTGACGAACTATTGGCGATCTCCACCCATGCCAGAGTGCGCGAGCGCCGGAGGCTCGCGCGCCTGGAACAGGACACAACGACTACAACGGGAGGTGCAGCATGAACGAGAACGATTCGAGGCAGGCGCTCGCCGCCGTCATTGCCGGTGACGCGCACGGGCTACGGCGGCTGGCCGAGCTGCTCTCGCCCTACCTGCCCGCGATGACGGTGGCGGGCGAGGCCGATCGATGGCTGAACACGCGCGAGGCGGCTGAGTACGCGGGCACGACGGCAAACGCGCTGCACAAGGCGATGGCGGCGCGTGAGGTCAGCTTCGAGCAGGACACGCGCGGCGGCAAAGCCTGGTTCAAGCGCGCGGACATCGACGCATGGCGGCGCGGTGAGCGACCAGGCTCCGAGCTTAGGCCGGCGGCATGAGTCGCAAGCTGCGCCCACCGCAACCGTGGCCGGTGGGCAAGTCCGGGAAGCCCGAGCGCCGTGTAAAGGTCGAGGGTGAGACCGGCATCTACTGGCGTCAGGACGGGCTGCTCGAGGTCGTCTACCGCGACGCAGACGGGGTGCTGCGGTGGCGCGGCCCATACGACACGATCACGGCGGCACGGGCCGCGCGCGAGGACGCCAAGGGGAAGGCACGCAGCCGCGAGCGTGAATCGGCCAATCCGCGGCTGAGATTCGGTGAGGCCGCCGACCGCTGGCTCGCGGAACAGGTGGCCGAGCTGCGCCCGCGGACGGCTGCGCGCTACAGGGGCAACGTTGACCTACATCTACGGCCGCGGTGGGGTGGCCGGCGGATGGATTCGATCACCGTCACCGACGCCGCGGCCCTGGTGCGGGAGCTGCGTGCTGAGGGTCTTGCCGAGTGGACGATCTCGGGTATCTGCCGCGCTGCGAACCGGGTGTTCAGGTTCGCGCGGCGACACTGCGGCTGGCGCGGCAGTAGCCCCTTCGCGGAGCTTGAGGCAGGCGAGCGGCCAAAGGTCAGCACGACCCCTGAGCGCCGCATTTACGTCGGCGGGGAGCTGGCGCAGGTGCTTGCTGCCTCGACCGAACCGTGGCGCACGTTGTTCCGTCTGGCGAGCGTCGTCGGCCCTCGCGAGAGCGAGATCCTGGGCCTGTGGTGGGAGGACCTCGACCTCTCAGACCTCGGCGCGGCGACGATCCGCTTCCGGTGGCAGGTAGACCGCGACGGCGAGCGGGTCGAGCTGAAGACCGAGGAGAGCAAAGCGACGCTTCCGCTGCCGCGCTCGGTCGCGCTGATGCTGCTGGAGCACAAGGCGCGGACCCCAGCACCGACGACGCCGACGTCGTATGTGTTCGGCACCCGCACCGGCCGACCGCACGGGCAACGCAATGTTCTCCGTGCGCTGTATCGCGCACAGGAGCGGGCGCGCACTCCGGACGGGCTGCCCACCTTCCCTGAGCTGTTCGCGCACGATGAAGACGGCGAGCTGGTCAAGGATGACAAAGGGCGGTACGTGCTCGCGGACGCGAAGCGGCGCGATCTGTGCCTGCCGGACTTCCACGCCCTCCGTCATGGAGCCGCGATGGACTGCGACGACGCCGAGGAAGCGCGTGACCTACTCCGCCACAAGAACAGCAACGTCACCCGCGCGGTCTACCGCCAGCACTTCGGCGATCGCCGACGTGAGCTGTTGCGCGCTCGCATGGAAACACGCATGGAAACAGCGGGCGACCCGGCAGCGCAGACCGATCGGGGCGAAGGCCAGCCAGGACGGGGGAGCGGGGCCGCTGGGCAGTAGCGCGCAGGGCTTGCGGACCCCTGTCACGCCGGAGGTCGCGGGTTCGAGTCCCGTCGCTCCCGCTTCTAGATGTCCCTATAGACGCTGGGAATTCCTCAAGTACTCGCCCAGGCCACCCGCTTCGTCGCTGATCCGGGCAACG